>JADFYS010000203.1 GCA_015232955.1 Gammaproteobacteria bacterium | reverse complement strand
GGGATCTCCGCTACCCGATTGACGGGTGTCGATGGCATGGACGCCATCGTCAAGCCCCCATGGATGGGTTTACGGCGACCCGCCAATCGGGTAGCGGACATCCCTACCCTTAACTTAATGACATTGCACCAGCTCCTAATGGACTGTACAGACCATGCAGGGATCAAAGGAGCGGACAATATGGGCAATAGCGGGCGCATCTTCCCCTCTGTCGCCCACCACCGTTCCCGCCAACGCCTGCTCCAGCGCCCCCGGCACACCCGCCCCATCTCGGGGGGAGAAGTTCCAGGTGGTGGGAGCGATGATCTGATAGTTCTCAATCCGCCCCTGCCCGACCCGCAGCCAGTGGCCCAGACTGCCACGCGCCGCCTCAACCGCCCCCACGGCCGTCCCCTCTGGTGGCAAGATCAGTGGACGATAGAAGGGTTGCGCGGGATCGATCGCCGCAATCCACTGTTCAAGGGCGACTGTAATCCGCGCCACTTCGATTAGCCGCGCCACCACCCGGCTATAGACACTACTCCCGTCGCGACGATAGAGATCCTGCAGAAGCGGTTGGCCATCCACCCGTTGTCGGGCGATCGCCCCCACCTCTACTGCGCGACCACCAAGCCGTGGCGCCTTGCACCAGCTGTAGCCGTCGGGATTCTCCTCTAGCCCGGGTTGGGTCACTCCGTGAAAAGGGTGTTGTGGTGAGGAGTGTGGTGGTAGCCAGCAGTGGCTAAGATCTTCGCCAATTGCCTGATCCTCCACCGGTCGCACCGCCTCCCCTTCAGCGACACCTTGACGAAAAAAGTGGCCCCCAGCGGTGGCATAGGCGCCAAAGCTCAGCTGCGGCAGCATAATCTGTCCCATCTTCTCCAGCGACAGCGCTGCCGCCACGGTCAAAAACTGGCCGAAATCGCCTCGCTCCCGCTCCTGCCGCCACTGCTGTAGTGCATCATCACTCTCCAGCGCCACCACCTGTTCGAGATCGGCTGCAAAGAGCTCTTCCTCGATAAAGGTACGAAATGAGTAGAGCAGTGTCTGTAACCGCACCTTCTCCTCTGCCGTCACCGCCCTGGTCACGCCACCCGGCTGCAGACCCAGGGTGTGGGGCCACTTCCCGGCGAGGATCCCCATCACCTGCATCAGCTGTGCGCGGGCCTGGAGCCAGGCGCCACTCCCCGCCCCCTGTTGTGCCCGAAAGCGGTGGCTGATCGCCTCATACCATGGTTGGTGCCGGTAGTCGCTGCGGGCAAAATCGGGCATAAAGAAGAGATAGAAGTGGGTGAGGTGGTCGGCAAGATTTTCGGTGGCAAGGACGATACGGCTCACCCGCCGTCCATTGGCCGGACTCTCTCCTCCCGCCAGTGCGGCAAGGGCAGCGGCGGCGGCGTGAGACTGGGCGACAGAGCAGATTCCACAGATTCGCGGGACAAAGACCAGCGCATCTGCCGCCTGCTGCCCCTGGAGTAGCTGCTCAAAGCCGCGGTAGAGGGGGGCAACCACCTGCGCCGAGGCGACAACCCCTTCGACCAGCTTCAGTCGCAGTTCCAGATCCCCCTCTACCCGGTTGAAGGGGACGACCCGTCTTGTGGTCACTCGCCGCTCCTTTCCGGTTTGATCATGATGTGATCACTCCGCGCATTTTTACTCAGTCGTCGCGGAGTCGCCGCCTTGGCCAGTGACGCCAGCGCCACGAACCACGCCTTGGGCATATCGATGGGAAGTCCCACCGGGATCCCGGAGATCTTCGCCGTCTGCAAAAAGGGGTGTCCCGGTGCCTCAAAACCGGGGCTGGTGCAGTTGATACAGGCGTACCCTCCACGAAGACAGGAGCCGGTGCCGTTCCAGAGGCGAAGATTGCAGTCGGCGCTGGCCTGAGTACCCAAGCAGCCGAGATTCTCCATCAGACACCCCAGCTCTGCATGGTCGAGGGCGCTCGCCTTGTACTCATAGTATTCGTTACGCGGACAGCCGTGGTGTACCAGATGGTCACTATAGCTGCAGGGACGGTTGAGGCTATCGAGATCTCCCCGTGTCAGGGTTCCCTCTGCCAGCTGCTGCAGGGTGACGCTGATCCAGTCAGGATGGGTGGGACAGCCGGCGATATTGATCACCGGCAACCCACTGCGGGAGAGAAAGCCTTCATGAAGCAGCCCCCCCGCCGCCTCTCCCTGCCAGCCGAGACCACTCACCTCTGCCGGATTACCACCCGCTGCAGGAATTCCGCCAAAGGCGCTACAGCTCCCTATGGCGACGACACTACCGGCGATTGGGGCGAGATCCGCTATCCAGTCGCGCATTGGACGCTTGCTCCCCCCCAGCAGATGAAAACGGCCGCTCCCCCGAGGCCCATTCACCACCGCCCCTTCGATACAGAGCAGATCGAGGGGTCGTTCACCGGCAATCAGCTGCTGGAGCAGCTGCGGCAGGGTTTGCGCCCCCCCGTCACTCAGCGACGGGTGCCAGAGGAGTTCGATCCCCGCTGCAGCGAGTCGCTGCCAAAGATGGGGGGACTCTGCCCCAAGGAGTGAGAGGGTGCAGCCGCCGCATCCACCCGACTGCAGCCAGAGAAGTGTGGTCACCCCACCTCCGCCAACGGCAGCGTAAGGAGAAATATCGCCCCACCAGTGGCAAGGTTCTTCGCCTCCAGTCTCCCCCCCAACTCCTGCGCCAGACCATAGCTGATATAGAGACCCAGCCCCGTCCCCTGCCCCACCACTTTGGTGGTCACAAACGGTTCGAAGATGGTGTGAAGCAGCGATTCCGGGATCCCTGCGCCATTATCCTCCACTGCGATCACCACCTCCTCTTCAAGCTGTTGTGCACGCAGGATGATGGCACCATCCCCCTTTCCCGCCACCGCATCGACCCCGTTTTGCAATAGATTGACCAGAATCTGGTGCAGTAGCCCCTTGCGCAGCTGCAGTTCGATCGGCTGTGACAGTTCGATCCGCACCGGGATCTGTTCACGATTTCCGCGTTCTACCCACTGCACCAGCGATGGCAACAGCTGCTGCAGGGAGACGGTGGTGATCCCCTCTCGTTGACTGGAGGAGAAGCCCCGCAGCTCCTCTACAATGTAGCGGACCCGTTCTGCACCCTCCAGCGTCCCCTCAATGAGCGGTGCCATATCCTCCATAATGTGGTCGATCTTCAACTGGCTGCGCAGAGGACGCAGCGGCTCTGCCAGGCCCGCCGCTTCCTCCGCCTGCAGATAGCGGCTGATCCGTTCACCATAGCGCTTCAGGGCGTGCATATTGCCAAAGACAAAGCTGATGGGGTTATTCAGTTCATGCGCCACCCCGGCCACCAGCCGTCCGAGAGAGGCCATCTTTTCGGCATGTATCAGCTGCTGCTGTGTCTGCTGCACCCGAGTGTGCGCCTGGTTGAGACGGGCATAGGCGCGCTGTAGCTCTCCGGTCGGACGACCGATTAAGACCATCCCCTGAAGACGACCATCACTATCGTAACGGGAGGAGCAGTTCATCGACAGCGGCGCAGTGGTGTTACCAGCGCAGCGGGCGTGCACCTCGCAGTCGGTGAGGGAGTCGCCCCCGAGATGTTGGCGCAGGGCGTCACTCAGCTGCAGTGAACTACTGCCCAGGACCTGATCAATCGCCTTGCCGATAAAATCACTGGCAGGAAGAGCGGTGAGTCGCTCCAGCGCACTGTTGACCTGCTCGATCCGTCCATTGAGATCACAGACAATCAGGATATCGGTCATCGCCGCGAGGACACCGTGAATAAACTGCTGCGCCTGCTCCAGCTCTCTGTTCTTCTGCTCCAGCTCTATCTGATGATAGACAAGATCGGCATAGACCAGATCCATCTTCTGGATCACCTCTATCCATGCCGCTTCGGTGGAGGGGGGCAGCTCCAGCTGATACTCCACCTCTGTCCGGGTGATGAGGCTGACGGGAGAGCTGGGGGTCATTCGTCACCCTCTTCCGCGGCAGCAACCATATTATAGCGGAGCAGTTTATTGCGCAGACCGACCCGTGACAGCCCCAACTGTCGCGCCACTTCACTCTTATTTCCCCGACAGCGCTGCAGTGCGGTGAACAGTAGCTGCTGCTCCAGCGCCTCCACCTGTTCGCGAAGTGACCCCTCTTCCCGACGGTCGTGTAGCGGTGGCAGCGAGGCTCTCTCTTCCCGCTGCAGCGGTTCAAGGATACGGCGGTTAAGCAGCTCCGGACCGAGGTGATCTCCACTCGCCATCACCAGCATCTGTCGTATCTCATTCTGAAGTTCGCGCACATTGCCGGGCCAGGCGTAGGCGGTCAGTGCCGCCATGGTGGCGGGTTCGAACCCTCTACTCTCCTTCCCCAGATCCCGCATCGCCTGCTGCAGCAGGGCGGTGGCGATCACCGGGATATCGACCTGTCGCTGGCGCAGCGGTAACATGTGTACCTCCACCGTCGCCAGCCGATAGAAGAGATCGGCGCGAAACTGTTTGGCGAAGACATCCTCTTCCAGATTGCGATTGGTGGCGGCGATAATACGCACATCCACCACTCGGGTACGGCCACTGCCGAGGGGGCGAACCTCCCCCTCCTGCAGCACCAGCAGCACCTGC
>JADFYS010000202.1 GCA_015232955.1 Gammaproteobacteria bacterium | reverse complement strand
TCACTGATTTGCTGGATTATGCCTGGAAAGCCTACAAAACCGGTAAAACTTTCGGTTCTTTTGATGGTGATAGCGACAACTATCCGGCTCAACAGTGGCTAAAAGTGCATATGGACAAGCCTGAAGAATATCCATTCATTCCCCTGACCAATCAAATAATAAATATTCGAATCTCCAACAGAGATTTAACGGCTATTCAGTCTAGAAGCACAGAGGAAGGTATTCCTTACCAAACCGTAACCGTTTAGACCCCCCTGCTTTTTTAACCCTCACCCCTACCCTCTCCCACTGGGAGAGGGAGATCAGGTGATGGGGTCTGAACGGTTACCAAAACCAATGGCTACCATTACCTGGTTGTCAGCCGAAAACGCCAGCGTCAATTCGTGCTCTGTGACTGATTTTCCGAACGGATTAGATTAAAACAGCAAGTTTATATCACGCGTTCTGTGTAATACCCGAACCAGTTCTATGCCGTGATCATTGGGGCGGTAATACAACACATATCGGTCAACGGGGAAGCTTTTGATGTGTAACCATTCACTCCCCTAGCCTGTTTTAGCCCTCACCCCGACCCTCTCCCAAGGGGAGAGGGGGATTTAAGGAAGGGGGACTAAACGGTTACTTCTGGATCCAGCGTTTTCAGGGTTCTTGGGTATAAAAACATCGTAACACCGCGATACTGAAAACAACAATGAAAAATGAGTGGATTCATGTTGGGTGTCGCCCTACAATCGCGCACTTTTTTTTTCATCGTGATGGAGGCGTTGACGATGAGTCAGGTGATTATTGTGGTCGAGCGTCCGCAGGACTGGAAATCCTACTATCCGTCGGATCAGTTACAGACCGTTGCCGAATTTCTCCATCAGGGCGAAGGTGGCGAGCGCAACATCCGCGTCATCAATCTCTGTCGGGGCTATAAATATCTGAGCAACGGCTACTACTGCTCACTTCTGAGTGAGGCGCGGGGGTTCCGTGCCATCCCCTCGGTGCGCACCATCAATGATCTCAGCCGGCGCGCGATCTATGCGCTCGAGGTCGCCTCTATCAATCAGAGTCTGCAGCGCTGGTTTCGGGATCATCCGAAAGATGGCGCAGAACAGCTCACAGTACCGATCTTTTTTGGGACGACACCGGTGAGCACCCTGCAAAATCTGGCGCGGCAGCTGTTTGAGCAGTTCCCCTGCCCCATTCTTGAAGCACTCTTTGTGCGTGAGGCGGGTGGCTGGAAGTTACAGACGCTGCGTCCGGGCGAGATTCAGAAAATTGCGACCGAAGATGAGGAGTTTTTTGCCAACGCCCTGGATCAATTTAGTCGGAATGTCTGGCGGCAGCCCCGCACCAAAAAGCGGATGCGCTATGAGCTGGCCATTCTTCACGATCCCAACGAAGATCAGCCCCCAAGTGATAAAGTGGCACTGAAGAAGTTTATTCGCGTCGGCAAACAGGCGGGGGTCGAAGTTGAACTGATCGAAAAGCGGGATCTAATGCGCCTGGGCGAGTTTGATGCGCTGCTGATTCGTGAGACAACAGCCATCGACAACCACACCTACCGTTTCGCCAAAAGGGCGGAGAGTGAGGGGTTGGTGGTGATCGATGATCCAACCTCCATTCTTCGCTGTACCAACAAGATCTATCTCAACGATCTTCTGCGAAATAACCGGCTCCCCATCCCCCGTTCAGAGATTATTGATCGCAGCAACCGCAAGGGTCTGCTGGCCATTGGCGAGAGCCTCGGCTTCCCCTGTGTGTTGAAGATCCCTGATGGCTCCTTCAGTCGTGGTGTCTATAAGGTGGCCGATAACGAAGAGTTGAGCAGCACCGCAGACAGACTCTTTCGCAAATCGGCGCTGCTGCTGGTACAGGAGTTTATGCCGACAGAGTTCGACTGGAGAATCGGGATCTTTAATCGCAAACCACTGTTTGCCTGTCAGTACTTTATGACCCGGGGACACTGGCAGATCTACCACTACCAGAGTTCAGGCAAGGTGACCTCCGGCGGATTCAAAACCCTGCCGGTCCACGATGCACCGGCAAAGGTGGTGAAGGCGGCCATTGCCGCGACCAACCTGATTGGCGACGGTCTCTATGGGGTAGATCTCAAACAGCACGGGGATACCGTCTCGATTATCGAGATTAACGACAACCCCAATATCGACTCTGGGGTGGAGGATCTCCACCTGGGCGATGAACTCTACCGTATTATCATTGATGAGTTCGTCCGGCGGTTGGAGCGGAAGCGGATGGGGTGGTGAACAGAGGGATAGAGGAGTAGAGGGCGAATGGTCGATCTGGAAGCAGCGCTCTGCGTCGAGCAGTTTAGTCACGACTACACCTCCGCCCGCAACCGGCTGTTGGCCGCATTTCAGTCACTTCCACGGTCGCTCCTGCGCAATCATCAGCACTACCCCCACCCCTTAACCGGCCCTGAGGGTGAGGGGTTAAGTTGTGATCTTCTGCAACTGGGGCAGCGGGAAGAGCCTGAGCAGCTCTTGGTACTCATCTCCGGAACACATGGGGTGGAGGGATTTGCCGGATCGGCGATTCAGTGCGACCTCATTGCCCGACTTCAACCGCTGTTACAGCGCCATCCGGGGCTGGGGGTGGCAGTGATCCACGCCCTCAATCCGTGGGGATTTGCCTGGCTTCGTCGACAGGATGATGCGGGAATCGATCTCAACCGTAACTTTATCGACTTCTCTCAGCCACTACCGATCCATCGGGAGTTTGCACAACTCCGACAGCGGCTTCAGGGGTGCGCAGCGGTCACCCTGCAACAGCTTCAGCAGTGGATGGAGGGGCGCGAGCAGACCGATTTTGTCGAAGTGATGACCCGTGGGCAGTACCATCACCCAGAGAGTCTCTTTTATGGGGGGCAAAGTCCCTCTTGGTCGCAACAGATCCTCAGCGAGATGACCTGCGGAGCGCCCTTTACCACCGCCCGAACCGTGGCGGTGATTGACCTCCACACCGGGTTGGGACCCTATGGCTACGGCGAGGTGATTAACGATCACCCCCCCCACACTTCGGGATTTCTCCAAACAGAGCAGTGGTATGGCAACAACGCCCTGTCAACCGCCCTTGGCGAATCGGTCTCTGGGGTCAAGCTCGGACTACTCGACTACTACTGGCATCAACTTCTGGGGGATCGCGGCTGTTTTGTCACCCTTGAATTTGGAACCTACGCCGACCATCAGCTATTTCTCACCCTAATCAACGAAATGTTGTACCACAACCGCGCTTTTGCCCAAGGTATTCAACGCGATATCCACTCGCCGCAGGTGCAGCAGTTGCGGCATTTTTTCTATCCGGACGAGACGAGCTGGAAGCAGATGGTTCTGTTTCGGGGGCGGCAGATCGTCTCACTGGCACTTACGGGAATGAAACCATGGCGCTAGCCGCAGAGATTCGCCCCGCAATACGCTCCGATGTCAGTCAACTATTGGCGCTTGAAGAGCGCTGTTTTGAGAGTGATCGCCTGTCGCGACGAAGTTTTCACAACTTTATCAAACCGGGAGCGCACACCCTGTTGGTGATTGGTAACGAACGAACGGTATCGGGTTATGTCCTCATACTCTATCGTGCCGGAACCAACCTCGCACGCCTCTACTCCATCGCGGTGGCGGTGACAGCGCAGGGCAAAGGGCTGTCAAAGCGACTTTTAAGTGCCGCAGAAGAGGCGGCGGGAGAGCGCCATTGCGTCTTCATGCGGCTGGAGGTGAGCGTCCGGAACCAGCGTGCACTGCAGCTCTACCTCCGGTACGGCTACCGCCAAAATGACCTCATCCGAGGCTATTATGAAAATGGTGACGATGCGGTGCAGATGGAGAAACGGCTCCACCTCCGGACCGAGGCCGAGATGGGGCACCAACCCTACTATCAGCAGACCACAGACTTCACCTGTGGTCCGGCATCGTTAATGATGGTACTAAAAACCGTACGCCCCGACTATCGGATGACCCGACGCGAAGAGCTGCAGATCTGGCGCGAAGCGACCACCATCTTCATGACCTCTGGCCACGGCGGCTGCTCCCCCTACGGTCTGGCGTTAAGTGCCTGGCACCGCGGGTTTGGGGTCACCCTCTATATCAACGAGCGTGGCACCCCGTTTCTGGATGGGGTTCGTGATCAGCAGAAGAAGTCTGTGATCCAGCTAGTGCACGAAGACTTTATTGGCAAGATTGAAGAGACCGAGATCAGGGTGGAGTACAACCCGTTGGAGGGGGATGAGCTGGATCGTATCCTGGATCTGGGGCTACCGATCGTTGCCCTCATCAGCACCTGGCGCCTCGATCGTAAAAAGGCACCGCACTGGGTCTATGTCTCTGGATGTGATGAAAAATATGTCTATATCAACGACTCTGACAACGACTATGCGCCCCATCTCACCCAGAGCGACTACACCCATGTACCGATTGAAAGAGCGATGTTCAGAGGGATGGCCTGCTTCGGCCAAAAGCGGTTGCGTTCACTGTTGGTGATTCACGGGGCTGTTGCCCCATGAACCTAAAATCCGCAGTTGACCGCTGCATATATCTATCAACATAATGATTATGCAATGAAATCCACAAT
>JADFYS010000201.1 GCA_015232955.1 Gammaproteobacteria bacterium | reverse complement strand
TGAGACACTGGCAGCAGAGCTAACTGTCTGATCACTACCCGCATTGGCTGTAGGTGCACTATTTGGCACTGCCGAGACCGTGACCGAAACATCATCCGTATCCGTCGCCCCATCATCGTCTGTAACAGTCAACCTGAAAGTGAGCGTGGTGTTCGATGTAATCGTGGGCGCTGTGAAGCTGACCGTAGCAGTCGTGGTGTCATAGAGCGTCACGCTCGTCCCAGACACCTGACTCCAGCTATAGCTATTGATGGTTCCATCGCTGTCCGCTCCAGAACCCGTTAAGGAGACACTGGCGCCAGAAGTCACACTCTGATCACTACCCGCATTGGCTGTAGGTGCACTATTTGGTGCTGGACTCACGGTGATGGAAACGCTGTCCGTGTCGGTGGCCCCGTCGTTGTCAGTTACTGTGAGCGTGAAGGTGAATGTGCTATCTGAACTCACATCAGGTGCCGTAAATGAGGCTGTAGCAGAACTTGCATTTACCAGCGTAACCGCTGTCCCATTAGCCTGTGACCACGAATAGCTAGAAACAATCCCGTCTGTATCCAAGCCACCCCCAGAGAGGGTTACACTATTGCCACTTGATACCACCTGATCTACCCCTGCATTTGCCGTAGGGGGGGTGTTTGAGGTCGTTGTGGCACTGCTAGCACTACCATCTGAGCTGCTGCTACTTGTGTTTGTAGTCGTGTCGCTACCTGTAGTGTCTGTGGTGGTGGTTGCGTCAGGCGTTGCCGCAACAGGAGTCATATCGATACTACCACCATCGGTGGTATCTCCAGCCGTGATGGTGATTGAGGTTATCTCTCCCCGGTATTGCGTCACTCCTGTACCATCTACCCCCTCAATCAGAGCAGAGTAGTTCGTCCCTGCGGGGACGCCGGTTAATGTCCCTTCATGGGCAGTAGCGGGGAAGCTTTGTGAGATTAGGCGTGTGCCTGTATTGAGCGTCACCTTCACCGTAGAGACATCATTCGGCATGTTGTTGACACTGTAGATTTTGTGTAGTGCCGAAGACGGGGTCTCTGGCCAATTTAGGGAGAAGGTGAACGCCCCGGTGTCCATCTCATTCTCTTCACTACTACAGGAGGTCAGTAAAACCAGCGACAGTGCTGTAATGAGCAGCAGAGCTGTGATGCGGGATATTGAAGTTACCATCTGACTGTGAACTCCCCTTCGTCTTGAGTGGTTGTGGTCTGCTCTTCTCCGCCACCGCCGCTGTCCCCGCCTGCCGCAGCCGCAGCCGCACCACCGATAACCGCGGCGCCTATGGCCCACCAGTACCATGAAATGCCACTGGAGCGGCTCTCGCCGACTTCTTGGTTGTCCGCTTCAATGACCTCTTTGGGGGTGGATGTCGGAAATGAGATCACGGCCTCTCCCCCTCGGCCAATCTCTTGCAAGCGCTCAATCACGCCCACCTGATCACACTCCTGACAGGGGCGTGTCGCGGAATCGACGATCTCATCGTCAATGATGTTCTTAATCTCGAAAGTAATGAGATAGCCTGAAGGAATTTTGCTAATCATGGCGCGGGCCACCAATTCGCCATTGAAAGCAACAGCGACATTTTGTAAGCACTTGGTGGTATCGCAGTGGAGCGCCTCATACTCCGCTTCCAGCTTCTCCTCCACGGATGAGCCGCTGTAGACCCGGTAGCGACCTTGTAACGCCTCGGCTAGTGCGACCCGATAACTCTCTGCATCCGTCTCACTGAGTTCCGGTCCCTGTATCGGCAGGAGAACGAGGTTCTCCTTGGCGGCCCAGAGTGGCTGACTGCCTAGGGTGACGATGAGGAGTGTGAGGATGCGTAGGGTGGTCATGGGGTCTCCTTCAGGATGAGTTCGGGGTAGGGTTCTGTATTGAGTATCTTGTCCAAGGCAACCTGCCAGCGAATGCGTCGCTTGAGGAAGCTGATCACTTGGGCCGACTGCGGTTTAGGCTGTTCAAGTGCCGTCTCGGTCATGACGCTGTAGCGTATCGGGGTGAGCGTCAGGGTACCGGTGTAACCCCCCATCGCTTTGGCTTGGAGAGCGGTGCTGAGTTGGACGATCAGCAGGGTCTCGGCGCCGACTTTTTGGGCGTAGCGTAGGCAGTCGCCAGTAGTCTTACACTGTTCGTCACTCAGGAAGGACTGGCGTGCCTCATCCCGTAGGAAGTGACTTTTGACCTGCTGTATCAGGTGCGGTTTTCTACTAAGCACATCGGTTCCAATCCAGATGAGGTGCTGTTGACCGCCCACGCCTTGCAATATTTCCTGCTGCATCTTTCGATACTGCGTCAGTAACTCTTCTTTGTCAATGAAGGGGTGGGTGAAGTCGGGTTGGTCAATTAAGGTGATAGCGTAATCGATGGCGTTCAGGCGAGTGGGCAGCGACTGCTCCTTATCCTGAGCGGTCGCATAGTGATCTTTGGCGAGTTTTTGGCGTGTTTCGTTCAGCTTCTGCTTCTGTATCTCGGCCACCATCGTTTTATCGATGAGGACCTGAACGTAGATTTGGCAGCTCTTCTCGTTGAGCCAGCGGCTGACCTCCACATCCTGTAGGGAGGCATCGGTCACCGACTTGGTCAGGCTCTTCGCCACGGTGCGGTCCAGTTCGGTACTGCTGGTTAGGGTGGTCTCTTGCTGGATGTGAGTTGCGATGGTGGCTGAGAGTTCGCTCAGGGCATGATCGCGTGCTGTCTGCATGCTGCTCTCAAAATCATCCACGGAGGCGATGGGATCGGAACCGATTCCTTGGTAGGCACTCTCCAGTACCCACTCGCCGGTGATCCATGTAGGCTGCATCTCATGCTGCATGAAGGAGCATTGCTCCGGGGGTAGATGCCCTCCTCCAGTTGAGGTGCACCCGGATAATACGATGAGGGGCATGAGGATAGGAATCAGACGACTCATCGGCAAGGATGGCGCCTCACTGTAGACCAGAGAGCGCTTGGCGCAGTGGGGCGACACCTTCTGCTTCGTGGTAGCCGACGAAGGTGTTGATAACCTCTCCTTCTGAGGAGAGCAGAAGTGTATAGGGCAGTCCGGTGATATTGAGTTGCTCCTTCAGTACGGGGGAGGCGGCGATGATTCGGTTAGGTGCAGCGGGTAGTTGGTTGATGAATGCTTCAATGGCTTGATGTGACACATCCTCGACATGGATGGCGTAGAACTCGACTTGGGGAAACTCACGCTCTAGCTCACTAAGTAGGGGGAGTTCTTTAACACAGGGTTTGCAATCGACCCAGAAGAAGTTCAATACGACGGGGGAGCCGGAGGCGGCCTGAATCCGCACTAGGTCACCCTGAAGGGTTTTGCCGATGATGGGAGGAACGCTTTCACCCAGTTCCAAGGCGTTCACCGTTGAGGTGATCAGGTAAAAAATTAGTGCTGAGGTTGCGTACTTGATGACATCCATTTGAGGCAATTGATTCTCTAACTTTGAAATTATACTGTCATAGTAACAGGCAAAGGGAAAATTATGAACGACAATTACTCTGGCAGGTATTCGCCAACTACCCTGACCGATAAAAAGCTGTAATTATGGATGGCCATGACAACTCAAGGAGAGACCATGACCCTCACCCACCAACAGGTCAGAGATTATCTGTCTCTAAGAGCAGGAAATCAGCAGCAAGTCACCGCTGCAGCCAAAGCAGGGTCAGTAACAAGAAGGTGGATTGCGTCCTACTTGGGAGGGTGCTGAACGGTTAGGTGTTTCGTAGATTCACCGCAGGGAGCGTCAACCGGTTCGGTATCAGCACTGTTTCTCCCCGCAAAATTGCAACGCGTTATCACCAAGTTCAACAAACGGTTCTTTAATTGATTGATTATATGTGCTATTCAGACCTCATTGCTACACGACCAACCATGACAATTTATTCTGTCGCATCATTACGCTACGATAGGGAGTGATATTGATGATACAGGACAGCAAATGAGCGGTATGGAAAAGAAACAACAAGACCCATTGTGGAATGCAGGATTGGCAGATGCTCAGTGGGTGACCCCGTTGCAGCTTGTTAAGATGATTAGTGAGTGTCTAAATATAACCGAGGGAGAGACGGCGGCAGTGCTGGGTCAGTACCGCTTAGCCGTAGTACCCCCTGATGCGGTGATGCAACATGATTCCGGCCGCCTCATTAACGGTATAGACACTGATTTTGATGAAAAGACCATGCGTCTCTATCTCGGAGAGACACCTTATGAAAAACTCCCCAGCCATCTCCTTGATATACTGGAAAAGACCACCCCGGTTTGGTCAATTCCGACACTCTGGTTATGGTTGGAGGAAAAGCAGCTCCCAAAGCCCGGGTTTTTTGACTGGTGGTTACAAACAGCGTACCCCAATCTTGTGCAACTGGGTTTGGTAACACCACACCCTTCACTGCTGCCGGAAACCGATGAGGACACCCATACAGCAGACACTGCTGTGCCTAAACATGTCCCCCGAGAGCAAGGTAAACAGAAAACCTTGGAACGAAACAAAAGACTTCAAACAGCCTGCGACGAATATGTGCGTGATCATCCGCACAGTAAGAAATCCGCTATTGCCCTGCATTTGAGCCGTAAGGACGAGTTT
>JADFYS010000200.1 GCA_015232955.1 Gammaproteobacteria bacterium | reverse complement strand
GTAGCTGTGGTAGGGGAGAATCTCAGGCTCGCTCTGATGGCGGAGATGGGCGAGGTTCAGGGGTGGGTGAATGGGCATAAACGGTTTCTGCTGCAGTTGGGGCGAGATCCTGAACTGTTTGAGTTAACGGTAGGCCTTCTGTCGCACAGAGATGATCTGGAGACCCTCTCCCGTTCACGGGCGGTAGAGGAGATCTCCCGCTTCTTCACCGAAAAGCGGTCGGAGTTGGGGGCGATCAATTACGCCATTGTTGACTATAACGATATTAATGTTGCTGCTGGCGATCGTTCGTTGTTGGGGCAAGAGAACCGCATCTCCCGTCTTCAGCCGCGGCAGATGGATCGGATCTTTGCCGGCGAAGCGCTGTTTATTGCCGGACTGAGATCCCCCGGAGTAGGCAGTGATGATGATGCGGCGGTTAGAGATGAAGTTTCGGGCAACTACTTCGCAGTACCGATCCGTAGCGCGATTGGGACGGTACTGGCAGTACTGGTGGAACGGATCGCTGATGAGGGGCAGCTCTCCAGGATCTTGGCGCAAAATAGCATCGGCATGAGCGGTAAGAGTCTGGTGGTGAATCCGTTTGGAGTGGTGGTTGCCAGAAGTGGTGTAGCTGATATCGCTTCCAATGGAGATAGTGGCTCTCCTCCCGGTTTGCGCCTGCTAAGAGAAGAGGCAGATGCGCTGTCGAGACCAATGGCTGTGCAGTTGGGGAGTTATCAAGAGGAGAGTGGGGAGGCGGTTCTCGGGGCGTGGGTCTGGAACAGGTCGCTCGACCTCGGATTTGCGATAGAGATCGATCTCAAACAGGCGCTGACAAATTTCGATACCCTCCGCCTTCGACTCTGGGGGATTACCCTCATCAGTCTGGTGTTGACCATCGTCTCTGTCGTGGTGACCGGCCTCCTCGGGGAGCGGGCAATTGCGGTGATGCGCAGCTATCGTCAGGCGCTGGAGCAGAAGGTGCAGGAGCGAACCATGGCGCTAAAAGAGAGTCAGGAGCGACAGGAGTTGGCGCTGCAGGGGGGGGAACTCGGGCTTTGGGATGTCAATCTTGAGACTGGAAAGACGGTGATCAATCAGCGTTATGGTGAGATCTACGGTTATAGAACCGATGCCTGTACCGAGGATCGGGAGGAGTGGGTCTCTCGCATTCATCCTGAGGATCGAGAACGGGTACTGGCGCAGGGACGGGCCTATCGTGACGGCTCCGAGTCGCTTTATGAGAGTAGTTTTCGCATCATGCGCAAAGATGGTGAGATCCGCTGGGTGATCTCGAAAGGGGCTGCGGTCAAATGGGATAGTGACGGCAGTGTGCTGCGGATGGTGGGGACGGTCCTCGATATCACCGAGAAGCAGCAGACACTGGAGGCGCTGCAGGTAGAGGAGGAGCGGATTCGTCTGCTGCTTGAGGCGGTGGGGGAGGGGATCTTTGGTGTCGGTGAAGATGGTCTGGTCAACTTTATCAACCCTGCAGCGACGCGCATGCTTGGCTATTCTGCTCAGGAGGTGATGGGAGAGTGTATCCACTCCCTGATTCATCACACCCGTGCTGATGGTACCCCCTATCCGCTAGAGGAGTGCCCGATGCGGCGTTCGTTGACTTATGGTACCCATCATACCGTGGAGAACGAGTGTCTCTGGCGCAAAGATGGCACCTCTTTTCCGGTGCAGTACAGTAGTGTTCCCATCGAAAAGCGGGGACGGATCGCGGGTGCTGTGGTGGTTTTTCATGATGTCACTCAGCAACAGGAGCTGGTGGCGACGCTGGAGCGGGCGCGAAATGTCGCAGAGGAGGCGACCCGCGCCAAGTCCGAGTTTCTCGCCAATATGAGTCACGAAATTCGGACGCCGATGAATGCAATTATCGGTATGAGTTATCTCGCTCTGAAGAGTGGTCTCAATCTGAAACAGAGGGACTATGTCAACAAGATCCATACCGCCGCCAACTCTCTGTTGCGAATAATTAACGATATCCTCGACTTCTCTAAGATCGAGGCCGATAAGCTCGAAATTGAGTATTTACCATTCAGTCTGAACCAGAGCCTTGATCATCTGCGCAATCTGGTTACGGTTGAGGTGGAGCGCAAGGGGTTGGTTTTGGCGATTACCCTCGACCCCCGACTGCCGGATGCGGTGGTGGGGGATCCCCACCGTCTTGGACAGATTTTACTCAATCTCACCAATAACGCGATTAAGTTTACCGAAAAGGGGGGAGTGACCCTTAGGGTCGATTTTGACCAAGCGGATGAATCCAATCTTCTGGTCCATTTTGCAGTGAGCGATAGCGGTATCGGGATGAGTGAGCGCCAGCTCTCCCGCCTCTTTCAATCGTTTTCTCAGGCTGACGCCTCTACTACGCGCAAGTATGGTGGGACGGGTCTCGGTCTTACCATTAGTAAGCGGCTGACCGAAATGATGGGCGGAGAGATGTGGGTTGAGAGTGTTGATGGGGAAGGCAGCACCTTTCACTTTACCCTACCTTTTGAGATCGCCGCTGCAGGAGCGGTGATCTCGGGAGGAGGCGGGGCACCGCTTGAGACAGCGATGGTATCGTTTTCCGGCAACCCCCGAATACTGCTGGTAGAAGATAACGAGATCAACAGTCAGGTGGCGCAAGAGCTGTTGGAGATGGTACGACTGGAGGTGACCGTAGTCGAGAATGGTCAGCTCGCTGTAGAGCGGGTAGAGGAGGAGGCATTTGATCTGGTGTTAATGGATATTCAGATGCCGGTGCTCGACGGATATGGTGCGACGCAGAAGATTCGGGAGCGCTTCTCCACGACCCGGTTACCGGTGATCGCCATGACTGCTAACGCTATGGGAGAAGATAGAGAGCGAGCGCTGGAGGCGGGGATGAATGACCATATCCCCAAACCGATCGATCCGGCCACTCTCTACCAGGTTCTGCAGCGCTGGTTACCGCAAAGAGGAGAGCGTGGCGGGGAGGAGGCCCTCCAAAGTGATACTGACCAGCCGGTACACACTTCATTAAGTGAAGAGGATCAGCTGCAAGCGCTAATCGGGGCTGGTCTGGATTGCCACAGCGCAGTGGACCGTCTGGCGGGCAATCGTTCGCTCTATTTTCGCCTTTTACAAAAATTTATTGACAACCATGGGCAGACGGTGACCGAGGTAGAGACAGCGCTGGCAGAGGGGGATGGCGAGCGTGCGATCCGTCTCGCCCATACTCTAAAGGGACTTGCGGCGACCATTGGTGCCCCTACCCTTCAGGAAGTCGCTCTGAGGCTGGAAGAGGCGTTAAAAAGAGGGGGAGAGGAGCCACCTTCTTCACAAATTAAGGCGCTACAGGGTGAACTGGATCCGTTGGTGTCGCTTTTGACCAAGACTCTTAACGCAGAAAAAGTCGTGGCACAATCGCTTCCAAATTTGAGTGGGGAGGCGTTGCGCCGCCGTTTGCGGGAGGTAGCCGATCAGATTGAACAGTATGATTCAACAGTGGTGGAACGGGTGGAAGCGCTGCTGCAGGAGGTGACCGAACCGGCGCTGCTGACCCCACTCAAGCGATTGCAGAACTCTCTGAGGGAGTACAATTTTGACGAGGCAGAGGAGATCCTCCATCAAATCACCGCGCGGATTTAGTCCCGTAGTCCCGTAGGTTGGGCTGACGCGAGGAAACCCAACACTCACCACTGCACATCTCTATCTTAATTAATCAGAGATGACCCTGTAACCGTTTAGTCCCCCTTCCTTAAATCCCCCTCTCCCATTGGGAGAGGGTCGGGGTGAGGGCTAAAACAGGCTAGGGGAGTGAATGGTTACATGACCCTAACTGCTATAGCCATCAGCTTTATGCGATAATCATGGCTTGGATTTTTGTTTTTTATTAATATCGAAAATTTCGTATAAAGAGATGATGATTCAGAGAACAGCCGCGGGAGATGGGAACAAGATGACCATCCTTGCTGTGGATGATACCTCGGCCAATATTGATGTGGTGAAAGGGATCCTCGCTGACGACTATTTTGTACAGGCGGCGGTCACTGCTGCAATGGCGTTCAAAATTATTGAGAAGCGGTCTCCCGATCTCATCCTGCTCGACATTATGATGCCGGGGATGGACGGTTATGAGGTGTGTCGGCGGCTTAAGGCGAGTGAAGAGACCAGAGATATTCCGGTCATCTTTCTCACCGCCAAATCAGAGGATGAGGATGAAGCCAGAGGGTTTGCGTTGGGGGCAGTGGACTACATCACCAAGCCGATCCGCCCCTCAATTCTCCGCGAACGGGTGCGGGCACAACTCGAACTAAAGGCGTCCCGGGACTATTTTCGCAATCAGGCGCTGCTGCTTGAGGAGATGGTGCGGGAGCGGACCCGGGATCTCGAAGAGCTGCAGGATGTGACAATGGTGGCGATGGGATCTCTTGCCGAGGCGCGTGACCCGGAAACCGGTAACCATATTCGTCGCACCCAACACTTTGTGAAGCTGTTGGCGACCCACCTCGCCCGGGATCCCCGCTTTAGCGACACGCTCCGTCCGGATGTCATCACCTCACTCTATAAGTCTGCGCCGCTGCACGATATCGGTAAGGTGGGCGTTGCGGATCACATCCTCCTGAAACCG
>JADFYS010000001.1 GCA_015232955.1 Gammaproteobacteria bacterium | reverse complement strand
GATGGACGGAATGCAGAAAATGCACGACTGCATGGATGCAGGAGGTAGGGCGAAGCAGGAGCAAGAGCCGAGAAGAGTCGAACTTTTCGGCTTTCTGGGACCAGCGTTTCCAGGTATCTTGGGTATATGCCGTCACCGTAATGGAGTGGCGGCAGGAGCTCCCCCTGTGAGTTCGTCACGCCAGCGCTCACTGGCAGCGTGATCGCTCTGCCGCTCATCCACCCAGCGTCCTTCTCCGGCTGCGGTCACCTCCTTTTTCCAGAAAGGTGCTGCGGTCTTTAGATAGTCGATGACAAACTCACAGGCGCGAAAGCACTCACTTCGATGGGTACCGGCCACCAACACCAGCACAATCGGCTCTTCCGGCTGCAGTGTGCCAACCCGGTGAATCACCTCAATCGCTGCCACGGGCCAGCGCTGCTCTGCGGTGGCGATGATCTCTGCAAGCGCCTTTTCGGTCATCCCTGGGTAGTGTTCAAGAAACATCGACTGCACCGATTCGCCGTCGTTGAGATCCCGCATCTGGCCCAAAAAACTGACCACCGCACCGCAATCGGGGCGTCCAGAGCGAAAACGGAGCTGAGCAGCTTCGGGGTTAAACGGGGTGTCGAGAAGGGTAACCTTGGCCATGAGTATTGAGGATGATATGGTATGATCAGCGGATGCCCATCATAGCAGAATTAGCGTTATACCCAAGGGGGTTGAGAAGTGTGGCTATTCAAAGGCTACATCACGCACGACTGCAAGGATGCAGAAGGTAGTGCGAAGCAGGAGCCAGAGCCGAGAAGAGTCGCCCTTATCTGCTTTCTGGAACCAGCGTTTTCAGGGTTCCTGGGTTATTGATAACCGCAGCGGTAGAGTTCAGCTTTACGGACCGCCTATCGCAGCTGCGTGGTGTTTACCGACGAACCGAATAAAATAAGAGACGCTCAATCGTGACCCTGTTATCTCCTGATCTCCTGCGCAGTACTCCTCCCCCCCGTTTTGCCCTCTGGCAGCTCGGCTTTCGTCCCTTTTTTCTCGCTGGTTCTCTCTATGCACTGGTGGCGATGACCCTCTGGTTGCTTCAGAACAGCGGTTTTAATCTCATTCCGAGCCACTCCCTGCCGGCCTACCTCTGGCATGCACACGAAATGATCTTCGGCTTCACCCTGGCGATAGTGGTCGGGTTTCTGCTCACCGCGGCCAAGAACTGGACCGGAATTCAGACATTGCGCAATCTCCCCCTTGCCGCCCTGCTGCTGCTCTGGCTATTGGCACGACTGGCGATGTGGTGGCACGAACTGTTACCGTGGGCTGTGGTGCTGCTCTCACAGGTCACCTTTATCATTGCCGCCACCCTCGCCATCGCCAGCCCACTGCTACGCGCGCGCCAGTGGCATCAGATGAGTATTGTCGGCAAGCTGGGCTTTCTCGCAGTAGCTGAACTGCTCTTCTTTCTGGGCCTGAACGGCACTCTGCCCCATGGGTTGCAGTGGGGACTCTACAGCGGCTTCTACACCCTTCTTGCATTGGTGCTGTTAATGATCCGCCGAGTGGTACCCTTCTTTATTGAGCGAGGGCTTCAGGGCCGTTTTCAGCCACAAAACCATCGCTGGGTGGATCTAGCCGGACTGTGGCTGTTTACCGCCTTTGCAATCGTCGATGCCTTCGCGCTTCAGCCGATATTGGCTGCGACTCTGGCCCTGTTGCTCGCCCTGCTGCACGCCTATCGCTTTGTCGGCTGGCACCATCGTGAGATCTGGGGTCTGCCTCTGGTGTGGTCTCTCATGGCTGCTTATCTGACGATGATCGGTGGATTTCTGCTCCACTTTTTGACCCTTTTTGGCTACCCCCACAGCTGGGCGATGCACGCCTTTGCGATCGGTACATTCGGCTTAATCACCACCGGCATGATGGCGCGAGTGACCCTCGGCCATACAGGTCGTGACATCAACCGACCACCTTCAGGGTTAAGTGCGATCTTTATCTTGCTGCTACTGGCGCTACTGCTGCGACTGCTACTTCCACAATTGAGCGAAGGCTTCTATCCGCTGTCAGTGCAGCTCGCTCAAGGGTGCTGGATTGGCGCCTACGCCATTTTTAGTTGGCACTATCTACCGCTGTTATGGCAGCCGCGCATTGACGGTCAACCCGGCTAATGGTAATACCCAAAAATCCATCATCATTCAGGTAGTTAAGACGCGGGCAAGTTTCACGGTGTCCAACTGCGGATTTTAGCGTGAAATACATTAGCGTAACCATTCACTCCCCTGGCCTGTTTTAGCCCTCACCCCGGCCCTCTCCCAATGGGAGAGGGGGATTTAATGAAGGGGGAGTAAACGGTTACTCCTTAGCAGGGAGAGAACATCAAAGCCTCCCCCCTGACAAGGGGGGATTGAGGGGGGTTGTCTGCAAGTATCTGGCATGATCATTAGCGTGAAATACATTTCATAATCGAGGGTGACGCCGCACCATTCATGCAAGTTAGGATGCGATAGTGCGGTTCGAAATAATTCCGGACAGTATCGGTACCTTACTGATTAAACGATGAAAAAGAAGCGTACCAAGCAGACCCCAAGGTACGCTGGCTCAGAGGGGTAACAGAGAATAGTGGGGGATAAGAGAGAAAATGCGGGCAAATGTCGGGATGGAACGAATTTGGGCAGGTGCGCATGTATCGCTCTAAAGCATTGAAATATTTTTGGAATTTTGGGGTGTGGCTAGTGGTTCAGAGAACTTTGTCGGGAGGGGAAATGGCGGAGAGGCAGGGATTCGAACCCTGGGTACCTCACGGTACAACGGTTTTCAAGACCGCCGCTTTCGACCACTCAGCCACCTCTCCTATTTGCGGGGTGCATTCTAGCGAATTATCTGCTGCAATACCACTAGATTGGGGTTGAATTTGTGAATTTTATAGTTATCCTACTGTCCTAGTGACTCAATTCTAGAATTTTCAGGAGAAATTCAAATGCAAGAGACTACTGTCTTATCCCAACCTTCGGAGCTTAGTACCAATAAGCTCCTCCGTAACACCTACACCCTGCTGTCGATGACCCTGATTTTCAGTGCGTTGACTGCGGGGCTCTCCACGATGCTGGAGATGCCGCCTATCACTAACCTCATCTGTCTTGGGGGGGCCATGCTACTCATGTGGTTTGTTCTTCCGAAAACCGCACACTCTGCCTCTGGTCTTGGTGTTGTGTTTGCGATCACCGGTCTGCTCGGTTTTGGTCTTGGGCCGCTACTTACGGTCTATCTTAATCTGCCCAACGGTCCCCAGATCGTTGCTACTGCTTTCGGTGGAACCGGCATGATCTTTCTTGGGCTTTCGGCTTATGCACTTACTACCCGCAAGGATTTCAGTTTTATGGGTGGTTTTCTGGTTGCTGGAATGATGATGGTGCTAATCGCAGCGCTGGCCAATATCTTCCTTGAGATGCCTGTGCTTTCTCTGGTTATCTCTTCTGTGGTCATTCTTATCATGAGCGGTTTTATCCTCTATGACACTAGCAGAATGATTCATGGTGGCGAGACCAACTACCTTTTTGTTACTGTCGGTCTATATCTTAGTATTTTCAACATATTTGTCAGTCTGCTACATCTTCTTGGTTTCTCTTCTGACGATTAGAGACTGCTAACTAAGTACCCATCAATAGAATAGGCCCCGTTTTCGGGGCCTTTTTCTTTTCCCTTCCCCCCGATAAAGCTGAGGCACAATGCAATGGATATGTGGATGAAAATAGGATCAGCACTGCTATTAGTGATGATGCTGGTCTATCTTTGGCCCCGCGCCAAATTGATGATGAAAGAGAGCCCGAAGGGTAGTATGGAGGATTGGAAGAGTGCTGTTCTGGCTTTGGTTGGGGTCATCGGTTTTGTGATTCTGCTGATGACGATGGTTTAGAAGCAGCGAACAGCGAACACCATAAGATACTCTCTACCAAAGATCTGTTTACTCTCTAACGCGCTTGATCTGATAGCGATATACGGCGCTATTGTGTTCTTTCAGGTTTGCAGAGAAGTGGTGGGTACCATCTCCTTTTCCTACAAAATAGAGCGATTTACCGGGGAGGGGGTGGAGCGCTGCGTGGATCGCATCTCCCCCAGGGAGGGCGATAGGGCTGGGTGGAAGTCCGTGCCTTGTGTAGGTGTTGTATGGGGTATCCCGCTTAAGATCTACCCGTCTCAAGTTTCCATGAAACGCTTTGCCCATCCCGTAGATCACGGTTGGATCGCTCTGTAGCTTCATCCCTTTTTGAAGGCGGCGATTAAACACCCCAGAGATTTCTGGTCGTTCTGCGGCATTACCGGTCTCCTTTTCAATGATGGATGCCATTATCAGAACCTCGTATGGTGACTTAAGTGGAAGTGACTCGCCCTTGTCTGCCCACTGTTGCTCCAGATACGCATCCATCTTCTGCTTGGCTCTGCGTAAGAGCTGGAGATCACTCATTCCTCGCGAGTAGTGGTAGGTCTCTGGATAGAACAGACCTTCTAGAGATGTATAGCTAACCGCTAACGCTTGCCGAACCTCCGTATCACTCATTGCCGGCAGTTGTTGTTCTAGTGCCTCTCTTGCGGCTAAGCGAAGACGAATTTCAGAAAAAGTCATCCCTTCGATCAGGGTGAGCGGATACTGAACTACATCTCCTCCCGCCAGGTGTGTCAGCAGCTCTTGAGGGACCATCTCTGACCGTAACGAATACTCTCCCGCCTTCACTACTACTTGGGGAGTTTGAAACTTCGCCATCCATAACAGATAGTCGCGGTTGCTGATGATCCCCTTATCCTGCAGATCAGTGGCTACCGCGCGTAGTGTCGCACCTGACGGTACGGTGTAGATCTGATCTTCCCCGATTGTTGAGGTGAGTCTGATGGGTCGCTCTAAAAAGCGGTTGTAATCCATCCAGAGCCACCCTGCTACCAGACTCCCTCCAAGTATGGTAACGCCCAATAATCGAAATAGGAGATTAAGCATGATGAGCCAACCGCTTCTCTAGTTTCTGCTGCAAATGGCGAATTATCTCTAACTGCGGGTAGCGTTTTTGTTGCAACTGCCGCACCCATCTGATTTTAAGCAGACTATTGGTGATAAACAGTCCGTCAGCCTCCTCTAGGTCGTGTCGCTCGCAGCTGGTGATTTCACAGGCGATCCCCTCTTCTTCTGCCAGAGTCATCACCTCTTGTCGCATCACACCCTGAACACCACACTCCTTAAGTTCGGGGGTGAAGATGCGACCGGAGCGGAGCCAGAAAATATTACTCATGGTCCCCTCAACAATACTGCCCTTCCCATTGGCCATCAACCCTTCAAAGATGGTTTCATTCTGCCACTCATTACGAGCGATCACCTGTTCGAGTCGATTCAGGTGTTTGATGCCTGCAAGTTGGGGGTGAGAACTGAGTGGGGTAGAGCAGTAGCGTAATCTCACCCCACACCTCTCCTCTTCATCATGGTAAGGCCAAGGGAAACTCATTAAAATTCTTACCGGTTCCATGATCTGCGGTGGGCGATACCCCCTTCCCCCCTCCCCACGGCTGAGAATTAGTTTTAATACTGACTTTCTGCCTACTGCCATAGCGCGTGACGCTGCGGCGATCTCCTGTCGCAACAGATCTTCATCCGGGTAAGGGAGAGAGAGGCGTCGGCAACCAGACTGCAGTCGTTGCAGGTGTGCCGTCAGTAGTTGCGGTTGGCCGTCAGCGATCGCGATGGTTTCAAACAGACCATCACCGTAATGGAGGGCGCGATCGCGCAGAGATAATACAGTTTCTGGACGACCATTGACCCACATCACCCTTCGCTTCCGGGTAGCGTGGGTCAGCCTGTTACCCTACTCGAGAGAGGACCAGTGTGGCGTTAGTCCCACCAAAACCGAAAGAGTTGGAGAGGGCGTGATCAATTTTCATCGCTCTCGCCTCTCCCGCTACATAATCCAGATCGCAGTCGGGATCAGGGTTGGTTAGATTGATAGTTGGCGGTGCAACCTGTTCATGGACCGCGAGTGCGGTAAAAATCGCCTCTACACCACCGGCTGCGCCAAGAAGGTGACCGGTCATGGATTTGGTAGAGCTCATTGCAAGACGGTAGGCGTGTTGCCCAAAGGCTCCTTTAGCCGCTTCAGTCTCCGCAATATCCCCCGCCGGGGTTGAGGTACCATGGGCATTGATATATGCAATCTGTTCTGGATTCAGACCCGCGTTACGCAGAGCATTGAGCATACAGCGCTGTGCTCCTTCACCGCCCTTTGCGGGGAGTGTCATGTGATAGGCGTCGCCACTCATACCGTAGCCGGTAATTTCAGCATAGATTTTTGCCCCGCGCGCCTGTGCATGCTCATACTCTTCCAGCAGGAGTACTCCGGCACCGTCACTCAGTACAAAGCCGTCTCGCTCCTTGTCCCATGGGCGACTTGCCCCCTCAGGATCGTCGTTACGGGTCGAGAGGGCGCGGGCGGCAGCAAAGCCGCCTAACCCTGTGGGCGAGGTCGCCATTTCGGCCCCCCCTGCAAGCATCGCATCGGCATCCCCATACTCAATCAGTCGTGCCGCGTCACCAACACTGTGAGTGCCGGTTGCACATGCGGTCACCAACGCAATGTTTGGCCCCTTCAATCCAAACATAATCGAGACATTACCCGAAATCATATTAATGATATTACTGGGAACAAAGAAAGGGGAGATCTTGCGCGCACCTCCGTTGAGGAACGCCGCATTTCCCTTCTCAATCCCGGGTAGGCCACCAATTCCAGAGCCGATTGCGACCCCGATACGCTCTGCATTCTCCTCGGTCACTTCCAGGCCGGAATCGGCCATCGCCTCTATTGAGGCGGCGACACCATAATGGATGAAGGGATCCATCTTTTTGGCATCTTTGGCCGGGATATAGCGGCTAACATCAAATCCGCTGACACTGCCACCAAAGCGAACCGAGAACTGGGATGTGTCAAAGTGGGTAATGGGCTTTATACCGCTTTTCCCAGAGAGGATACCCTCCCACGAGCTTTTCAGATCAAGTCCCAGAGGGGAGACCATCCCCATTCCGGTTATCACTACTCGTCTTTTTGACATCCGCTGACCTATTTAAGTTAGTTGGTGCTTACTCTTGATGAGCGTTAATGTAATCAACAGCTTGCTGTACCGTTGTGATTTTTTCGGCATCTTCATCGGGAATTTCTGTCTCAAACTCCTCCTCCAGCGCCATGACCAGCTCAACCGTGTCGAGTGAATCAGCACCCAGATCATCGACGAATGAGGAGGCGTTACTCACCTCTCCCTCACTCACACCCAGTTGCTCAACCACAATCTTCTTCACACGCTCATCAATGCTACTCATCTTTATTTTCCTTTAGTGAATAAAAACTTCGGATATTCTAGTGAAATCCTGTCTCTGAATCTACTGTCTGAGTTACGGAACCCACACAATCTCCCCTTTGGTACCACACCCGTTCAGTGTAAGCTGCCAAGAGGCGGGGGGTTCCACTCCCGCAGGAGTCACCTCATCTCGCCCTTTCGCCACGGATTATCCCATATACATCCCGCCATTAACATGGATCGTTTCCCCGGTAATATAACGCGCCCCGGGCGAAGCGAGAAAAGCGACGGTGGCGGCAATCTCTTCTGCTGTTCCCAACCGATTCAGGGGGATCTGTTGCAATAACAGCTCTTTTTGGGGATCTGGCAGGGCACGAGTCATGTCGGTATCGATAAATCCGGGAGCAACCGCATTCACCGTAATCCCGCGAGAGCCAATCTCTCTCGCCAGAGATCGGGTAAAGCCGAGTATTCCCGCCTTGGCTGCGGCATAGTTACTCTGTCCGGCATTGCCCATCACCCCCACGACAGAGGCGATGCTGATAATTCTCCCATTTCTTGCCTTCATCATATCGCGAAGACACGCCTTGGAGAGACGAAAAACCGAACCAAGATTGGTTGAGAGGATATCCTCCCACTCCTCATCACTCATCCGCATCAGCAGGTTATCCCGAGTGATTCCCGCATTATTCACCAAAATGGTCGGTGCCCCAAACTGCGCTTTCACCGTCTTGAGACAAGCGGTGATGCTTTCAGCCGAATTCACATTGAGTGCAACGCCACCGCCCTGGTGACCGGCTGCAGCTATCCGTGCACTAATCGCCTCCGCCCCCTTATCCGAGGTGGCGGTACCGACCACTGTCGCCCCTTCATCGCCAAGCCGGGTAGCGATCGCCTCTCCAATACCACGGCTGGCACCGGTCACCAGAGCGATCTGTTGTTCCAAATTTTTCATTGAATACTCTCTCTTCTCTTCATATTGTCTGGTAGCTAGCTGGGAAGGTATGATTCAGTACCCGTTGTGACGGCATCCTTCAGCCTCTGTGATTACTGCCTGCTCTCTGCCACCGCTAGATGTAATGAGGTCTCATCGAGGATCGAGAAGAGCGGTATGGCTTTCACAATCCGTTTGTTCAACCCCGCTAACACTTTTCCCGGTCCACACTCAACAAAGTGGGTCGCTCCGCCTTCGACCATCGTCGTCACTGATTCGACCCAGCGCACAGGATGAGTGAGTTGACGCACCAGAGCGCGTTTAATCTGCTCTGGCTCCCGCTCTATGGCAACATCACAATTATTCACCACAGCGATCTGCGGAGGATGAATGGCGATCTTTTCGAGAACCTGCGAGAGACCTTCCGCAGCGGGTAACATCAGAGAACAGTGTGATGGTACGCTCACCGGCAGAGTTACTGCCCGTTTCGCCCCTTCTGCTTTCGCTGCAACAACTGCTGCGGCGACGGCTGAGCTACTCCCGGCGATCACAACCTGTCCCGGGGCATTAAAGTTGACTGCAGCAACCACCCCTTCCTCTGTAGATTCGGTCTCACAGAGGCGGATTACAGTGGCGTCATCCAGCCCGAGAATTGCAGCCATCGCCCCTGCCCCGGGTGCCACCGCCTGCTGCATCAACTCACCTCGTTTGGCGACCAGGCGTACTGCATCGGCAAAAGAGAGGGAAGAGGCCGCAACCAGCGCGCTATACTCCCCCAGACTATGGCCCGCCATCACCTCGGGAGCTTCCCCGCCCTCTTCTTGCCACAAGCGCCACATGGCGACACTTGCGCTAAGAATGGCCGGTTGCGTGATCTCCGTCCGATTTAACGCCTCTTCCGGTCCAGAGGAGACCATCTGCCACAGGTCAAGGTCGAGGGCAGCGGAGGCCTCTCTGAAGGTCTCTTCAACAATAGGGAAGCGCTGGGCAAGAGCGGATACCATCCCCACAGACTGTGATCCCTGACCGGGAAAAAGAAAAGCAAGTGCCATATCACTCAATCCTGTGCAACTAAACTCAACATAAGCAAGACAACAGCCAACCGTAGCCAACTATCACCGAAGTGGTTCCGCTGCACTGCTCATTAAAAGCGAAGCAGAACCGAACCCCAGGTAAATCCTCCGCCAAACGCTTCGAGCAGGAGCAGATCACCAGCAATTATCCGACCATCTCGCACCGCAACATCGAGGGCAAGGGGAACGGATGCTGCAGAGGTATTTCCATGAATATCTACGGTCACTACAACCCGTTCCGGCGCCATTTTAAGTTTGCGTGCAGTGGCGTTAATGATACGGATATTGGCCTGATGTGGCACCAGCCAGTCGATCTCCTCTTTCTGCAGGCGGTTGGCCTCCAGGGTCTCATCGACGATCCGGCCCAAGGTGTTCACCGCCATCCGAAACACCTCATTTCCCTGCATTAACAGAGTCTTCTCCCCCGGCGGGACATAAAGAAGGTCACGATACTGGCCATCGGCATGGATATGGGTGGAGAGGATCCCCTCTCGTGAATCTGCCTGTACCACGGCAGCACCGGAACCGTCACCAAAGAGAATCGCGGTTCCACGATCGTTCCAGTCGACAACTCTTGACATCGACTCCGCGCCCACCACCAGAGCACAGCGGTGACTTCCGCTTTTAATAAACTTGTCTGCTACCGAAAGGGCGTAGATAAATCCGGTACAGACCGCCTGAACATCAAAAGCAGGGGCTTCGTGTACCCCAAGACGGTACTGTAGCTGGGTCGCGGTGCTGGGAAAGATCTGATCCGGGGTGGTGGTTGCGACAATAATGAGATCAATCTCTTTTGGCCCGACTCCGGCTGCCTCCATCGCCAGGCGAGAAGAGGCCTCGGCAAGATCAACCGTACTCTCTCCATCCGCCACAATATGGCGCTCACGGATACCGGTTCGTGAGGTGATCCACTCATCACTGGTCTCAAACATCCGCTCAAGATCGTGGTTGGTGAGTACCTTCTGCGGTAGATAGCCCCCGGTTCCGGTAATACGCGAGTAGATCACGCGATTTTCCGCCCTTCCATTAGCGACAGCACACTATCTTTGATCCGTTGGGGCACATTTTTGTCCACCTCTATCACCGCTTCGCCAATGGCACTGGCAAAAGAGTAGCTATCGGCACCGCCATGGCTTTTAATTACAATCCCACGCAGACCCACCAAGCTGGCACCATTATATTCGCGGGGATCTATCCGCCTTCTAAAGGCTCGCAATACCGGCATGGCGACCACAGCCGCAAGCCGTGTAAAAAGATTTCTGCGGAACTCTTCTCGCATATAGTGGCTCACCATCTTTGCCAAACCTTCGCTGGTTTTAAGAGCCACATTCCCGACAAAGCCGTCACAGACAATCACATCTACACTCCCTTTGTAGATGTCATCCCCTTCAATATATCCCTTGTAGTTGATCTCCATTGCGGTGAGAAGTTTATGCGCCTCTTTTACCTGCTCGTTTCCCTTAATCTCCTCTTCCCCGACATTGAGAAGGCCGACTGTAGGGCGATCTATCGAATCGACTACACCACTGAGAATTGAACCCATAATCGCAAATTGGGCCAACACCTCGGCACTGGAGTCGATGTTGGCTCCAAGATCGAGCATGTGGGAGTGGCCACGAATCGTGGGTAGCGTGGTGAGGATCGCTGGTCGGTCTATCCCCTCAAGAGTCTTGAGAACATAGCGGGCAGTTGCCATTAGCGCCCCGGTATTCCCGGCGCTGACACAGGCTGCCGCCTCTCCCAATTTCACGAGATCAATCGCCCTGCGCATGGAGGAGTCTTTCTTCCCCCGAAGTGCGCGAGAGGGGAGTTCATCCATGGTCACCACCTGTGTGGTGTGATGGATGCGGAGACGGTCACTCTCCGCCTCTCCCTGCTTCTGTAACTGCCGGGTAATGGTCTCCCGATCTCCGACTAGAATCAGCTTGAGCGCAGTAAATTTTTTCAGGGCGGTAAGGGCTGCAGGAACAGTCACTTCAGGCCCAAAGTCTCCCCCCATCGCATCGATAGCGATACAGCGTTCAAGATGGTCAGCCACAGTGGATAGCTTCGCCCTTTAACCCCCTCAAACCCACTGCCCCCGAGTATTTGAGACAGCTTCTATCTCTGATAAGCCGGGCACCTGAAGTTAAGACTTGGGTGCAACCACCTGCTTGCCACGATAGTAACCATCTGCGCTGACATGGTGACGGCGGTGAGTCTCGCCTGTGGTCGGCTCGATAGAAAGGGTTGCTCCGCTAAGGGAGTCGTGCGCACGACGCATACCACGACGGGAAGTCGATTTTTTACTCTTTTGAACAGCCATTACAATCCTCTACTTAATCATTAAAAAACAGAAACATTCAATTAAAAAAACAGAACAAAACCTCCCTCTTTAGGGAGAAAAGGGCAGCTTTACAGCTACCCTCTCTTTAAACTCTCCAGCACCGCAAACGGGTTCTCTTCGTTTGTAGCGAGATCTCCAGGCCCTTCTGTTAGCTGAAAGCTGAGACAATCCTCCTCATGACGGGGAATCATCGGTAACGAAAGCAGCAACTCATCCTCTATCAACTCTGCGAGCTGCACTTGCCCCTCTGATAGCAACAACGGCTCATAGTGCGGTGGCAACTGATCGACTTCATGTTCGTTTTTTACCACCGCCAACAGGATCTCAGCGGTCAGCTTCAACACCACAGGCTCCATACAGCGCTGGCACTGCAGCGAAACAGCGGTTTCCGCCCGTCCCTGGACAGTGTGATAGCCTTCGCTATCTGTCGCAAACTGGAGAGAGATAGAGATCTTACCCTCTTTATCGGGGTCCACCATCTCCTCCAGCAGTCTGCTCATTGCCGAGATGGGCAGCGTTCCGTCGAGTTGACGACGACTCTCCCCAAACTGAAGAGGATCGATCTGAACCGGTAGCTGCTGAGGCGACATAAGGGGGCAATTCTACTTAAATTTAAGGGTCGGAGTCAAAAAAAACTGAAAACATCAACTCTCAGGCTCAGAATGAGGTCTGTCGATGCTAAAAGCGGTCACCTTTCCCCCCAAGACCGTGATGGTCCCCTGACTGCGCTCGTCTCCGGTGGCCGAGAACTCAAAGCGGTACTCCCGTTGCAGAAGAAGGCGACCATCACCCCCTCGTCTCTGGCGAATCCGCTGAAGCGCCACAGACTGGTCAAGGAAAAGAACGCCCTGAATATCACAGCGCATCTTGGCCCCAAGATTGGCAATCTCCTTTGCCCGTAAACTGCTGTACCAAAACCAGAGGATGAGCAGCAGCAGGGCAATAACCACCCAGTCAGCCATTATTGCTTGAGGTCAAAAGAGTGACAGAAACTGGCCATACCCCTCTTTTTCCAGATCTTCTTTCGCAATAAATCGAAGCGAGGCCGAGTTAATGCAGTAGCGTAACCCAGTTGGTTGGGGGCCGTCATCAAATAGGTGTCCCAGGTGAGAGTTCCCGGAACGACTTCTCACCTCGGTTCGGCTCATAAACAGCGATGAGTCGACCTTTTCAACAATGTTCTCTGCAGCGAGCGGCCTGACAAAGCTCGGCCAACCGGTGCCGGAGTCAAACTTGTCTTGCGACGAAAACAGAGGCTCTCCAGAGACGATATCAACATAGATCCCTTGTCGCTTTTCGTCCCAAAACTCATTGGCAAAGGGGCGCTCTGTACCGTTATTCTGGGTTACATCGTACTGTAAAGGGGTAAGCCGCTGGCGCAACTGCGACGAGCTTTCCGGTTGTTTGTACTGCTGCCCCTTCTGTGACTGCGGCGCTTTGGGCTGAAAATGAAGATCCTCACCCCACACCTTTTCAAGATAGCTATCGCGCCCAGAGTTAAAACGATAGAATTTATAGCGAACAGGATTTTTCTTGTAGTAGTCCTGATGGTACTCCTCGGCACTGTAGAACTTGGTGAAGGGAAGAATCTCAATCGTTACCGGCTGCGAGTAGCGACCACTCTCATTCAGCTCTCTCCGCGACGCCTCTGCTGCCTGCTTCTGCATGCTGTTGTGGTAGAAGATGGCGGGGCGATACTGGCTCCCCCTGTCGACAAACTGCCCCCCAATGTCTGTGGGATCTATCTGCCGCCAAAAATAGTCCAGCAGAGTTCGATAGTCGATCTTCTCCGGGTCATAATGAACCTGAACCACCTCAAGATGTCCGCTACCTCCTGCGGATACCTCGGCGTAGGTGGGGTTCTCCGTTTCGCCACCGGCATAACCGGAGATGACATCCCCGACACCGGGGACTTTTTCAAAACCGGATTCGACACACCAGAAGCATCCCCCGGCAAAAGTGGCTACCGCTCTCTCATTGACCTCACCCATCGTCGCCTCCTCTGCTGTTAACTGCACGGTCGCCACCACTGTCGATAGCCCCACCACTCCCAAAAGAGCGGCTATCTTGCCGCTAAATCTGCTTTTCATTGCACCGCCTCACATCCCAATGTCATTAAGTTTAAGGGTGGGGATCTCCGCTACCCGATTGGCGGGACGCCGTAAACCCGTCCATGGGGGCTTGACGATGGCGTCCATGCCATCGACACCCGTCAATCGGGTAGCGGAGATCCCTTCGCAGTCCACTAACTTAACAGCATTGCCTCACATCCACCCTAAAGTGATGAGACAGTAACCGTCAGAGACAGTTCCTCTGCTGCCAGAGAAAGTCCTGGTGATTCTGTCAACAAATATCAGTCCGAGGCTGCAACCGCAGCCTCAAGCATTGGTTTTAACTCCCCTTTTTGGAAGAGTTCCATCACAATGTCGTGACCGCCTATCAGCTCCCCTTTGACATAGATCTGGGGAAATGTGGGCCAGTCGGCGTAATTGGGAAGGTTCTCATAGATCTCTTGATCAGCTAAGACATTGAAGTGCGCAAAAGGGACTCCGCACTGCTGCAGCGCCTGCGAGGCGCGACTCGAATAACCACAACTGGGAAACTGAGGCGTCCCCTTCATGTAGATGACAACTGGATTGCCCTCGACCTGAGCTTTAATTCTTGCTAGTGGATCCATAGTGATACCTCGACTCTATCGTAAAAAATGGTTGGAGCCATTAGGTGGGTCTCTCTCCCCTCTTTATCAAGATAGAGAGGAGAACGAGGTAGAAGGTGTCGCTCGACATCGCAATCTGCCTCTAATACTCTCGGCGTGGGGCGCCGTAGGCTTCACCCGCTACAGCAAAGGGGGGGGTCCGCCCAACCAGTGCCTCGAGGATCATTAACTCGAGATCCTCGTGATTTTTAAAAGGAGCAGCGGTAATTCGCGCCTGATAGTCATCACCGCGATAGATATATTTTGCAGCGTCGTGGTGTTGTGATTTGACTTTGACGCTGGAAGCGGGGTCATCGCTGGCGCTGATTAAGGTTGTGCCGTAACAGGTGCAGACATAGCTGCGGTGAGGCTCGGACTCAAAATAGACCCCGGTGCCACGAATACCGACAGTGGCAGTGCTCGTGCTCGCCTTGTGATCACTCTTGCCAAAAACGGTGAGCAGACCACCGGTAACCAGCCTGAATGACTCCACCACGCCTGAATCGTCCGCCTCAGTGGTCGGAGTGGGTGGGGATGAGAGGGGGCGCTGGCGGAGTCGGGCCTGCAGCTTCTCCCGTCCTGTGAGCTGGAGTTCGCTCTTCTGACGGAGAAAGAAGGCGTCTTGACCGACGACAAAAATCGCCTCACTGTCATCCTCTGTGGTGATGGTGTCATTGGCCCTGATGCGGGTGGATTCGTCTGCAATCTTGTCGTTCACTCTGACCTCTCCCCGAATACGGTAGAGGCTCTTGCCGGCAGAGAGGGGGTGAGGGACACCACCGAAAAGGGTCTCCTCAGCGTGAGTAAGACGGAAACCGCCGCCGGCGAGGGTGAGTCCGGCGGCCAGTGCACGAAGCAGGACTCTTCTTCTGGGGTCAAGGCTGGTCACAAATGGCTCCTATTTCCAGCGGTAGAAGAGACCAAGATGGGCGGAGCGGTTGCTGTAGTCCATATCGTTTTCGGCGCTACTCTCCACTACCCGCAGCATGAGATCAAGGGCGAGATAGCGGTTAACGGGGTAGTTGAACCCGACATCGGCAATGTGGGCAGAGCCATCGAGACGATAGATCACCAACGGAAGCGCATCGTCAGCAAAGTAGGCCTGAGAGTGGCCTAATGTCTGCTCCAACCCACTTAGAGTTACCGGGTTACCCCATACAGAGGGTGAGGCGTACCCCATGGCAGAGAGAAGATCCCCTCTCTGATAAGTGAGCTGGCTGTAGAGGGTCGCTTTCCAGAGGCGGTAGTCGAGGCCGGCGAAGATGCGGCTGGTCTCGGTCTTAAAGACGGAGCTGCTTTGGGTACTCCCGAGCCAGGATCGCTCTACCCCTGCGCCATCATTCGGCACAAATCGGCTGTGACCGACCCCCACCCGAATGAGAATGCGGTCACTCAGCCGCTTGCCACCACTCGCCTCAAGGTCATAACCGTTCCCATCACGAAGCTCTGATCCGGGGTAGTTGTGGTGCGACAGGCTAAAGCGAACCCCATACCAAGGTGCGCTAAAGGCGAGATCTGGTTTGAAGCGCCAACGCAGGCTCGTCTCAAACAGAAGGTGATCCAAACCACCGTAGCGAAGATGGTCAAGGTAGCTGGCGCTAGCGCTGAGGTTGAACCCGCTGTGGTTGCCGCGGATCCACAATGAGCCGACACCGATTTTGGTTTGGAGAATCTGGTCAGAGAGAGCCGTGGTAGGGCTTGCGACGCGTGCGATATTCTCCTCATATCGGCTTTCGACACTGAGATTAACAGCCACCTTGGCCAGCGACGGGGGAGAGATTACCAGCAGGGTGCAGAGAAAGAAGGTGATCAGTCGAGAAAAGAGAGAGCGACCCATTGGGGCTGGGGTAGAGGGTGGGGTACTATGACGAATTACGGTTCGGCTCAACATACCCCAAAGAATATAATCCACCTCCGTTATGAATACAATCATCTCTCGGATTTCGCCACACCTTGCGCTGGGGACTCTTCTCCTCTCGCTCTTGATCCCGTTTTACCTCCTTTTTCCCGGGGCGTGGCAACCGCTGGATAATCAGCTGCAGGACCTACTGCTGCGCGATCGCGGTCTGCGGCCACCGGGAGGTGAGGTGGTTATCGTCGCGGTCGATGAACCGAGTCTGCAAGCGTTGGGACAGTGGCCGTGGGAGCGCCATAAGATCGCCCGTATCCTCGCCAATCTTGATCGCGCCGGTGCGCTGGTGATCGGGATCGATATCATCTTTGCCGAGGCGGATCGCACCTCACCCGGAGCGATAGCGGCACGATTTGGTCTCTCTGCAGAACGACTCCCTGACTATGACGCCATCCTCGCAGAGACCATCGCCGCGACACCGGTGGTGCTGGGGTACGCTCTGACGATGAATCAACAGCAAGATACGGCTGTGGTAGATCACCTTTTGGGAAGCGTAGGTGTAACCCCCGGCTGGCAGGCAGAGGAGCAGTGGTTTCACACCGCCTCAGGTGCAGTGACCAACCTCCCTATGCTACAACAGGCGGCGATTAGTGCCGGTTTTTTGAACTACCTACCCACCGCCAGTGGCGATATTCGCCAGCTTCCGCTGCTGCTGGAGTACAAAGGAGCGCTCTATCCCTCCATTGCGCTAGAGCTTTATCGACTACTGCAGGGTGGCGAAATCCCAAAAATCGATCATCAGCCGAGCGGCATCACCGCCATCGATATCGGGGCGCGGCGTATCGCCACCGATAATCGGGGACTACTTCACCTCAACTACCACGGCCCGGGCCACACCTTCCCCTACCTCAGTGCCGCTGCAATCTACAGCGGCAGGTTCGATCCCGAAGAGGTGGCGGGGAGAACTGTTCTTATCGGTGCCACCGCCACCGGGTTGGTGGATCTCCGTCCCACACCCTTTGACAAGGCGATGCCGGGGGTGGAGATTCATGCCACCGCCCTGCAGAACCTCCTCGATGGCAGAGAGCTGCAGCGCCCTGACTGGTTAACCGGGGCAGAGGTGGTGACAATGGTGACTTTCGGGCTGCTGCTGGCGCTACTCTATCCGTTTCTACCGGCGTGGTTGATGGTGGCGGTGGTGGCTGGCTGCGTCTGGCTGTTCTATACCGTGGCGCAGATGGTGCTGCTAGAGCAGCGGCTGGTGGTGAACCTCCTCTTTCCCCTGCTGCTGCTTATCGGGATGACCACCTCTTCGGCGCTGCTCAATCTTTACATCGAAAGCTGTCGGCGGAAGATGATTCGGGCCAATTTTGCGCGAAAGGTCTCAGCGACAGTGGTAGAGGATATTCTCAAACATGGCGGTAGCGAACGCCTAATCGGACACCGTGGTGAGGTCACCATCTTCTTCTCCGATGTGCGTAACTTCACCACCCTCTGCGAGGAGATCGCTGATCCCGAGCGGGTGATTGCGCTCTTAAACCTCTATATGACGCCGATGGTTGACAGTGTCATCGACAGTCAGGGGACGGTGGACAAGATGATTGGCGATGCGATAATGGCCTACTGGAACGCCCCCAACCGGGTGACGGATCACGCGGATAGCGCTGTCACCACTGCGCTGGAGCAGCTTCGTCTCCTGCCGCAGGTCAACCGCCTTCTTCAACAGCAGTTTGGGGTGACCATCGACATTGGGATCGGTATTCACAGCGGCGAGGTCATTGTAGGCGAGATGGGTTCAAGCGGCCGCTCCGACTACACCATCATCGGCGATGCAGTCAATCTCGCCTCACGAGTGGAGGGGATGTGCAAGCGCTACGGGGCGCGAATTATTATCACCGAAGAGACACGGGAGCGGCTACAGCGGAGCTATCCGCTACGGGAGCTGGATCGGATCCAGGTGAAAGGGAAGCAGCAGCCTGTAACCATCTATCAGGTGCTGGAGGCACCCCCCGCAGCAGCAGAGGCCGAGGCGTACGGACAGGCCCTCTCCTGCTATCAACAGGGGGCGTTTCAAGAGGCGCAGGAGCGGTTTCAGCAGATACAGGAGCAGAGGCCAGAGCCACTCTACCAGCTCTACCTCGAGCGTTGCCAAGAGCTGCTACAATATCCACCTACCCATTTTGACGGGGTGTATCAGTACCGTAGTAAGTGAGGTAACCATTCACTCCCCTAGCCTGTTTTAGCCCTCACCCCGACCCTCTCCCAATGGGAGAGGGAGATTTAAGGAAGGGGGACTAAACGGTTACTAAGTGAGTGAAGGCTTGTGACTAGAACAGTGTCTTCACGGTATACCCAAAATCAAAGGGTGGGGATCTCCCTTCGCAGTCACTATCTTAATAGCATTGCCCTGAAATCCACTGTTTCCAACTGTCTTCGATATACAATGTAAATAGAGGGAGGAGCATCACCATTGACACAACCTGACACCACGGCAGAAAACCCCTGTCCCTGCGGTTCTGGGGAGTTACTCTCTTTCTGTTGTCTCCCCATTATAGAAGGCAACTGGAGAGCGACCACCGCTGAGCAGCTGATGCGCAGCCGTTACAGCGCCTATGTGCTGGACTATCCCAGCTATATTCTCAAGAGCTGGCACCCATCGACCCGACCCTCCTCACTGAAATTGGATGCGAATGATCTAAGCTGGACTGAACTCAGGGTGCTCGACTGCAGCGACGGCGGAGGTGCAGCTTTCCACTCCGAGGTGACCTTCTGTGCCAGTTATCGCCAGCAGGGGGAGCAGGGTGAGATGTGTGAACGGAGCCGCTTTTTACAACAGGAAGGGGAGTGGTTCTATGTGGATGGTGAGTCTCTGACCACGCCAACGGCAACCAATGTCAAAGTGGGTCGCAATCAACCGTGCCCGTGTGGAAGTGGCCGTAAATTCAAAAAATGTTGTGGTGGAAGGTGAGCAATGGCATGAAACTGGTGTCTGCGAAGGGGTTTGTTCGCAACCTTAATGACCTTTGGATAGGGAAAGGGGGCGCCAACTACGGTTTTAGTTCTGAAATAGGGAAGAAATTGAATGGTAACTATCTGTCAGCTTGACGCTATCCCACAGGGAGAGGGGCGCAGTTTCACCGTTGAGAGCGAAGATGGTCAGAGCCACCGGCTTCTGGTGGTCAATGATAATGGAGAAGCGCGAGGTTATCTTGATCGCTGCACCCATTTCGGGGTGGGGCTGGGGGTTCGCAGCGACTACCGATATGTGCTGGATGGGGAGATTATCTGTCAGACCCACTACGCCCGATTTGCAGTTGACGATGGCCACTGTATCTCGGGTGAGTGTGCCGGAGAGGGGCTAACTGCAATCGCCTTAACCCTCATAGATGGGGCGGTTATCTGCGCTGACAGCGTGCTAACACAGAGCGGTTAACGCTAACCGCTCCCATCATCCTAAAATCCGCAGTTGACCGCTACGAATACCCATCAACATCATAATTATGCAATGAAATCCACAATATTTGCGTTTCACCTTTCAGGTGAACTGCGCTAAGCCTGTGCGGGACTTTAGATTCGCCGCATCTGGATATTGAGGGTCTGAATTCGGTAGCCGATCTGACGCGGAGTCATTCCCAGAAGTCGTGCCGCCTTCGCCTGGACCCAACCTGCCTGCTCAAGGGCTGCAATCACCCGCTCGCGCTCATCGAGTTCTGGATCATCAAAATCGACTTCGGGGGTTGTGACCAACTCGTAAGAGGGGGCGAGCTGTGCGTCCACCCCGGTCAACTGGATGGCGTGGGCGTTAATCAACCCCTCTTCACTCATCACCGCTGCCCGCTCAAGACAGTTTTCCAGTTCACGAACATTTCCCGGCCAGGCGTAACGCATCAGCAAGCCGACAGCGCTCTCTTCCATGGTCAGTTTCCGCCCCTGATTGCGACCTATTTTGGCGACAAGAAAACGGGCAAGATCGGGGATATCCTCGGTTCGTTCACGCAGCGGCGGGGGGTAGATTGGCATCACATTGAGACGGTAGTAGAGATCCTCACGAAAACTCCCCTCCTGCACCTCTTGCTCCAGATCCTTATTGGTCGCCGCCACCACCCGTACATCTACCTTCTGTGTTCGTGTTCCCCCCACCCGCTCAAATTCGCCCTCCTGTAGCACCCGCAGCAGTTTTGCCTGAAATGCGGGGGTGATCTCGCCGATCTCATCGAGAAAGAGGGTCCCGCCATGGGCCTGTTCAAAACGGCCCTTGCGCTGTCCCGAGGCGCCGGTAAACGCCCCTTTCTCATGGCCAAAGAGTTCCGATTCGAGCAAGGTGTCGGGTAGTGCGGCGCTGTTGAGTTTGATAAACGGACCGTTGGCACGGGGAGAGTTGTAGTGAATGGCGTTGGCGATCAACTCTTTACCTGTTCCCGACTCCCCTCGAATCAAAACGGTGGTGTTCCATTTCGCCACCTGTCGCACCTGATCAAAGATCAGGCGCATACTGCGCGAATGGCCCACCATATTCGAAAAGCCGTGCTCGCCCCGAATCTCCCGTCGCAGAGAGTCCCGTTCACTCTTCAGCGCCAGCCGCTCATCTTCAACCCTCTTCGCCAGACGCACACTCTGCCCGATAAGATTGGCCACCATCCGCAAGAAGCGCTCCCCCTGCTGCAGGTTCTCCATCTTCAGCGACGGTTGCGCCGCCAAGACGCCTGCGGCCTGTTCACCGATAAGGATGGGAACGCCGATAAACGGCAGGCTAGAGTCATAGAGCCCGAGACGATCGAGAAAGTCGGGATCATCGGCAATTCGCTGCACCACCTTTGACCGGCCACTGGCGATGATAGATCCCACCACCCCCTCTCCGACCCGATAGCGGATCGGTCGCTGTTCACCCTGCCCCTCATGCACTGCGGTAACCAGAAGATCACCACTCTCTTCGTCGAGCAGCCCCACCATGCCGTGACCGAGATTTCCGGTCTCACTCAGAGTACGCAGCACCCCGGAGAGTGTCTGGTGAAAGTTGAGTGACTGTCCGAGGATGTGGCTGACACGATAGAGGGTCTCAAGCTCACTCTCCATTGTATTGCGGTTAAGCTCATCACTACCGGAGTAGCTCTTATCCATGATCTCTGCTCCCCTCCTCTCCATTGACCGGGATTCTTACAAAGAGACGGCACCCCCCCTGAAAGTTGGGATCCACCTCGATACTCCCGCCATGATTGACCATCACCTCCTGGGCAATGGAGAGTCCCACCCCCGCATGTTTGCCGGCACGACGCCAGCCACAGAAAAACGGCTCAAACACCTTAAAGCGGATCTCCTCTTCAATACCGGTGCCGTTGTCCATCACCTCTACCAGCACCGCCTCACCGGCAACCCGATTCTGGATCCGGATCTCGCGCTGGCTCTTGCCACTTTCCGCAAGCGCGGTGATCGCATTATCAATCAAGGCGAGAAAGAGTCCGCGCAGCCCATTCTCCTGCCCCTTCACCAGCGGTAGCAGCGGATCGGGACGCCAGTCAACGACCACCCCCGCTGCGAGCAGCTTTTCGGTAGAGAGTTTCAACACCTCTTGCAGCAGCGCATTGATACTCAGATCCGAACGCTGTTCCGTAACCGTTACCGGCAGTGCGGACTCAATCGTCGCCAACGCATCATCCCCATTCTCCAACACCTGCTCTAAAACAGTGCGCAGGCTTTCGGGATCGCGGGGGGTCTCCATCGCCAGAGCCGCCCGAATCACATTCATCGGCGCCTGCAACTTAAAGATGGCGGCGGAGAGGGTCTCGCGCATGGTCTGTATCCGCCGCAGTTCGTCCATTCGGCTGCGAATCATATTGAGCCGCGCCTCCTGTATCCGGTTCCGACTCTCAGTCACCTCATTGGCGGTTAAGAGCAGGCAGCAGCGCTGTTTGGGGGCGGGGTGAAAGTAATCACCCGCCGCATCATCCAGCTCTCGCACCCGCACCCCTGAGCAGCTAAACCAGCGCGGTGACTGTGCCGAGGCGATATCGAGGCGGACATCGAGGTTGGAGAAGCTCTGACCGGCATGACAGGCGCTTTTAAAATCATAATCACTCTGTTGAAAGAGGGCATCGAGGAGGAGCGAACCCGGTTCTGCCCCTGCCAGATCCTCTTGTAGCGTAGTGTAGGCGTGATTATGCAGTAACACCTTACGCTCTGAGTTGATCACCGCAACCAGCATCGGCACCGCATTCAGCGCCGCCTCGGTCAACCCCCGCTGAAAGGTGAGACGCTGTTCAAGTTGGTGCAGCGGTGTAATATCGCGGTGCATCCCCAGATAGTAGGCGATCTCCTCTCGCGCAGAGTAGACGGGAGAGATGGTCAACTCGGCGAGGTACTCACTTTTGTCCTGACGCAAGTTGACCAGACGGCCACTCCACACCTTCCCCTCGCGAATGGTCTCCCACAGTTGACGATAAACCTCAACCGGGGTCGAATCACTGGAGAGGATCGACTCTTTTCTGCCGATAACATCCAGTCTATCAAAGCCTGTAAGTTTCTCAAAAGATTGATTCACATAGAGAATTTTTGCACTCGGATCCGTGATCGAGATCGCTACCGGCGCCTGCTCAACCGTCTCGACAAAGAGGCGAGGCGGGAGAAACCGCCCCCCTTCAGTCGCCACAAAAGCGGCCAAAACCTCTGCCGGAGTCCCCTCAGGAGGGGCGGCCAAAAAAGCCATAATCACATCGCTTGGCAGAGGTTCTATCCTCTCTGACACGGTCGATGGTGGTAATTGCGCCATAGGTCACACTCCGTAAAACTGATTAAAATAGCTCTTCAACCCTCTTTCAGTCGCAAGTAGCATACCATTTTGTCATAAAGCGAACAAAACAGATCTGCAACCGACACCCTCTCCCCGAACGGCTGAGGGGACGATGAGAGCGGTGCAGCTGCCACTGTAATCAACGCCACAGCTCACTCCCCTCTATGCCCAAGATACATGGATATATCTGTACGCTATCAGACAATTTCCGAGAGAGTAGTGGACGATAGCAAGCGATTTTCCGTACACCGGCCATGGGTAATTTATGCAAAAAATTCATCATGATACACCGCATATACCTCTATATCCTCACCACAAACAGCTCATCATAAATGGTTATTGGCACATTTTTTGATTCAACAAAGTCATAACTCCTCTACCACCAAAGCACGGGACATGGAATTTCTGCTCATCATTCTCTCCACCGCCCTGGTCAACAATGTTGTCCTGGTGAAGTTTCTCGGTCTCTGTCCACTGATGGGGGTCTCAAACAAGCTCGACTCTGCTCTGGGTATGGGGCTGGCGACCACCTTTGTCCTCACCCTCGCCGCCTTTGCCGGTTGGCTGCTCGAGCACTTTGTCCTAACCCCTCTCGATCTCGGCTATCTCCGCATTCTCACCTTTATTTTAGTCATTGCGGTAGTGGTTCAATTTACCGAGATGGTGGTTCACAAGACCTCCCCTACCCTCTATCAGGTGCTCGGGATCTTTCTGCCACTCATCACCACCAACTGTGCGGTTCTGGGGGTCGCTCTCCTCAATGTGCAGCAGAACCATAATTTTGTAGAGAGCCTGCTCTACGGCTTCGGTTCAGCGCTCGGCTTTACTCTGGTGCTGGTGATGTTTGCCGGCCTGCGCGAACGGCTCGCACTGGCCAATGTTCCGGCTGCCTTTAGCGGTGCCCCCATCGCTTATGTCGTTGCCGGTCTAATGTCGCTCGCCTTTATGGGCTTTGCCGGACTGGCCTGACCACAACAGATGGAGGGATATTGATGTTCACAGCCATAATCATCATCACCGCTCTGGGTCTCTCCATGGGGGCCATGCTCGGTTTTGCCTCGCGCTATCTCGCGGTAGAGGGGAATCCGTTACAGCAGGAGATTGAAGCGCTCCTCCCCGGTTCACAGTGTGGTCAGTGCGGCTATCCGGGCTGCACCCCTGCTGCGGCAGCGGTTGCCGAAGGGGAGGCTGCGGTAACGATGTGCCCCCCCGGTGGCAAGGCGCTGGTGGAGTCACTGGCGGAGCTGATGGGGGTGAGTATCGACATGAGCAGTGTCGAAGAGAAGGCCCCAGCCATCGCTTTTGTCCATGAGAACCTCTGTATCGGCTGCACCAAGTGTTTCAAACGCTGCCCCACCGACGCAATTATCGGTGGCCCAAAACAGATTCACGCCGTATTCGCCGACGCCTGTACCGGTTGTGAACTCTGTTTCGAGGTCTGTCCCACAGAGTGTATCGAAATGCGTCCCATCACCCCGACCCTCCAGACCTGGTACTGGCCGGCACCAATTAGCGCTGAGGCTGCCTGAGATGGGACTCACTTTCGGATTTAAGCTCTTCCCGGTGCGTGGCGGTGTCCATCCCGAAGATCGCAAACAGCTTAGCGCCTCTGCCGCAATCGAGGCGCTGCCGATGCCGTCTCTACTCCATATCCCACTTCAGCAGCACATTGGTGCCCCTGCCGAGCCGTTGGTACAGCGGGGAGATACCGTCAAAAAGGGGCAGATCCTCGCGCGTAATCAGGGGATGATCTCGGCTCCGGTTCACGCCCCCACCTCTGGCCGGGTGATGGGGATCGGGGGATTTCCTGCCCACCACGCCTCTGGCCTCTCGGTTCGTACCATCACCCTGAAGCCCGATGGTCTTGAGGAGTGGCATGAGAGCATCACCCCCGAGGCGGATCCCTTCGCCCTCTCACCGGATGAGATTGCGCAGCGGGTAGCTGCCGCAGGTATCGTCGGTATGGGGGGCGCCACCTTCCCCTCTGCAGTCAAACTCAACCTGCGTAAACGCTACACCCTGAAGGCGCTGGTGATTAATGGTGCCGAATGTGAACCTTATCTCACCTGTGATGATCGTCTAATGCGCGAACATAGCGAACAGGTGCGAGACGGTGTGCGGCTAATGGCGCAGGCACTGGGGGTGGAGACCATCCTCTTTGCCATCGAAAAGAACAAACCGGAGGCGATTGCAGCGATGTCCGAGGCAGCTGCCGCGCTCCCCCATTTTAAGGTCATCGCCCTCCCGACCCGCTACCCGATGGGTTCAGAGAAACATCTGGTGCAGGCGCTCACCGGCAAGGAGACCCCTGCCCGAGGGTTGACCGCCGATATCGGGATCGTTGTCCACAATGTCGCCACGGCGAAAGCGGTCCATGACGCCCTCTTTCTCGGACAGCCACTTATCTCTAGGGTGATGACCATCAGCGGCGGGGCGATTAAAGAGCCTCGCAACCTGTTGGTCCCTCTCGGAACCCCTGTCGCAGATCTGATTCGCGCCTGTCAGGGGTTTACCGAAGAGCCGGTACGCATCGTCAGCGGTGGCCCGATGATGGGACAACCGCTCCCCAGCACCCGCGTTCCGGTAATTAAGGGGAGTAACGGACTCCTCGCCCTCTCGGCGGCAGAGGTGAGTGAAAAGAGCGAAATGCCCTGTATCCGCTGTGCTAGCTGTGTCTCCGCCTGCCCCTGTGGTCTCGTCCCCCTTGAGATGGCGGCCACCATTCGCAACGGTAGCCTCGACAATTCGGTTCACCTCGGACTGCTCGACTGTATCGCCTGTGGATCCTGCTCCTTTGTCTGTCCCGCCAATATCCCACTGGTGCAGTACTTTAATTTTGCCAAGGGAGAACTCGCCTCGCGTCAGCGGATGCAGCACAAACAGGGCGAGACCAAACGGCTCGCCGAGGCGCGCACCGCACGCATGGAGGAGATGAAACGGGCGAAGAAAGAGGCCCTGCTCAAACGGAAACGGGAGATGGAAGAGAAGAAACGGGCAGAAAAGGCGCAACAAGAGCAAGAGGCTCAACAGTCGAAGCAGACTGAGACCGTTTCTACCGGGAGTGCCGTGGCATGAGCGATGCGCAGCCTTTCTCCGCACCCTATATACACGCCCCTACCAGCGTCACCAGAACCATGTCACTGGTGATGATCGCCCTGGTTCCAGCAACGCTCTTCGGACTCTATCAGTACGGGTGGCCGGCAATCTTCCTCTTCATCATCACCCTCACCACCGCGGTTGTCGCAGAAGGGATCTCCCTGCGTATCGCTGGCAAACCGATCCGCCCTTTTCTCTTTGACGGCTCTGCACTGCTTACCGGCTGGCTTCTCGCCCTCACCCTTCCTCCGTGGGCACCATGGTGGATCGCCGTAGTTGGCGCCCTGTTAGCGATTATTGTCGGTAAACAGATCTTCGGAGGGCTGGGTCAAAATCTATTTAACCCGGCGATGGTCGCTCGGGTCGCGCTGCTGATCTCATTCCCGCTGGAGATGACCCTCTTCACCTCTCCGCTGCCTCTCGGTAGTGCCTCCGCCCCCGGGATGATCGAGGGGCTACTCATCACCCTCGGTCTTGGCACCACACCAGACGCCATCACCAGTGCCACCATCCTCGGCCATTTTCAGACCGAACTGGGCAGAGGGGTGAGTGTCGACCAGATTGCAACCACAACCGACTCCATCTGGCAGCTCAGTTGGGGCAGCATCAGCGGCAGCATGGGCGAAACCTCTGCCCTACTTCTCCTCGCCGGTGGGCTATTTCTGCTCTGGCAGCGGATTATCACCTGGCACATCCCGCTAGCGATGCTTAGCACCCTCTTTCTCTCTGCCGCCCTCTTTCACTGGCTGGATCCTACTCACTATATCTCTCCTTTAACCCATCTCCTCTCGGGTGCAGCCATTCTTGGCGCCTTCTTTATCGCCACGGATCTTGTGACATCGCCGGTCTCAATCCGGGGGCAGATTGTGTTTGGCATCGGCTGTGGACTCCTCACCTTTATCATTCGTACCTGGGCCAGCTATCCCGAAGGGGTCGCCTTTGCGGTGATGTTAATGAACTCCCTGACCCCCCTTCTGGATCACTACCTCAAGCCCCGCGTCTATGGTCGGGATCGCAAGGGTGTCCCCATTCAGTATGGTGAACAGGAGGAGAATCGCTAGTGGCAGCAGGTCTCTTAAGTCGCTTTCGCGACACCATCGGTTATCAGGCACTCCTCTTGGGGAGCTTCTCAACCCTCGCCACCGCCCTTCTCGTCTCTGGCAACGCCCTAACCCGGGAGGCGATTGCCGAACGCCATCGCGAAGACCTTCTCACCTCACTTCACGAGGTAGTTCCTGCAGCCCTGTTTGATAACGATCTCCTCGATCAACCGCTGAAGATCACTCGAGCAGACGGCACTCAAGTTACGGTCTATCGCGGAACTGATCACAACCGCGTCACCGCTCTCGCCTACGAAGCGGAGACTCAAAGTGGCTATTCGGGAGAGATTCGAATCATTATGGGGGTCAATGCCAGCGGTGAGATCATCGGTGTCCGAGTGCTCTCCCATGCCGAAACCCCGGGACTGGGTGATAAGATTGAGGTGGCGAAAAACGACTGGATCCTCCAGTTTAATGGCCTCTCCATGGGCAATCCATCCCGCTCAGGCTGGAGAGTGAAAAAGGACGGGGGCAACTTCGACGCCTTTAGCGGAGCGACCATCACCCCAAGGGCAGTACTGGAAGCGATCGAAAAAGGTCTCGACTTTTTTAGCGAATTTAAGCCACAACTCATCACTTTAACCACATCAACGGTAACTCCACTACCACAAGAGGTCTCATCACCATGAGTCACGACTATCGCCGAATTGCCAAAGATGGACTCTGGGATAACAATATCATCTTCGCTCAGGCGCTGGGACTATGTCCCCTCCTCGCGGTGACCGGTACTGCCAGTAACGGCCTGGGGATGGGGCTGGCATCGATGGTGGTGCTTATCGCCTCGGGGATGATTATCTCGTTGGTGCGGGGAGTTATCACCCCACAGGTGAGAATCCCGGTCTTTGTCTTGATTATTGCCGTTCTCGTTACTCTGGTGGATATGGTCATGAACGCCTGGGTTCACGACCTGCACAAGATTCTCGGGCTATTTATCCCCCTAATTGTCACCAACTGCGCCATTCTCGGGCGGGCCGAATCTTTTGCCTCGCGCAACCCGATCCTTCCCAGCCTGTTTGACGGTCTGATGATGGGGATCGGCTTCACCCTGGTGATGGTGGTACTGGGGGGGGCGCGGGAGATCCTCGGCAGTGGCACCCTCTTTGCCAACGCCTCACTCCTTCTCGGTAGCTGGGCCTCAATCCTCGAACTCGAACTCATCCCCGATTACAAAGGTTTTCTTCTCATCATTCTCCCTCCTGGCGGCTTTCTCGTCCTCGGCTTTATTCTCGCGGGTAAAAGATTGATTGATCGCAAGCTGGCAGCTATCGCAGCAGAGAGAGCCGAACAAGAACTGGCTCTTACGCAAAATTAACTGAGGAGACTCTTATGAATGTGGGTGTCGCCTACGCCGATAAATTCCGACAGGTGTGGCTCAAGCTAGAGGTCCCAAATGGAAGTCGGGTCATCGACGCCATAGAACACTCTGGCCTGCTCAAACAGTTTCCAGAGATCGATCTCAAGCAGCAGAAAGTGGGGATCTTTGGTAAAGTGACGAGACTTGAAGCGCCTGTGAACGAGGGGGAACGGATCGAGATCTATCGCGAAATTACCGCAGATCCGGAGCAGGTAGAACGCAGAGATCTCGACTAACGCCCCCCTTACGAAAAACAGAGCACCGCTGTCATAAAAGGGGAGAGTGAAGTGAACACTCCCTTTCATCCTAACTTGCATGAGTGGGGTGGCGTCACCCTCGATCATGAAGTGTCTTTCACGCTAAAATCCGAACCCTTAAAGCGTGCGCAGAAGCGTCGCGATTATCGGCTTTCTGGAGCCTGCGTTTTCAGGTATCTTAGGTATAGAAAGAGGATTCTAACTTCATCGCACAACAGAGGCTCAAACCATGACTAAAAAGATTATCCATACGGATAAAGCACCACGGGCGATCGGCACCTACTCTCAGGCCGTCCAGGTTGGCAATACCGTCTACCTTTCGGGACAGATCCCGCTCGATCCGCAGAAGATGGAGGTGGTAACAGGGGGGATCGAT
>JADFYS010000019.1 GCA_015232955.1 Gammaproteobacteria bacterium | reverse complement strand
GACCACAACTGCCTGATCCATCAAGTGGAGTTTGAGGGCGCGACTGCGTGTCGTTGTGGTGCTGAGGAGGTAGTCGCTGTTAAATTGCGCCGAGAGCGGTTCGGGGCCGAGCCGCTGTAGATGCGGGGTGAGGAGCGGATCGCCCTTCACCACCATCACCCCGCCAAAGCGGCGCGGGTCGCAGAGGCGGAGCAGACTCCCGTTGTCCAAGAGGAGATCAAGGTGGTCATGTCGACCTGCAGGGGTGGTGTCACTACAGATACGGAGAGAGCCGGACATTCCGAGGTGGAGGATAAGGGTCCGTTCGCCAGAGGCAGCTTTCGCAGCAAAACGGAGGAGAAGATATTTCGCCCTTCGCTCAACCGCAACAACGGTGAGACCGCCGATCTGCTGTGCAAGGTCATCAGGAACTGGCCAGCGCATCTTCGCCTGACGGACGGTGACACCGGAGATCCGCCGTCCACAGAGATGGGGGGCGATGCCGCGACGGGTGGTCTCAACTTCGGGCAGTTCAGGCATCTTCAGGGTATCGGTGGAGGACAGAGGAGGGAGATCTGCCCGTAGAGACCATCTTTGACCAGGGCGATCGCCGTAGCCGTCAGAAGATAGCGTTGGAAGGCGAGCGGTGCCTGATCGCCAAAACCGACGCTGATGGTCTGGTTAAAGCGGAGAGTGAGACGGGGGGGATCGAGGCCGTAGAGGGCGAGTGTAGTGGTCGCATCCAGCGGCAGTTGGCGGAGTGGCTGCAAAGAGGGTAGCTGCAGCAGCAGCGCGACCTCCTCTGAAATCTCACCCCCCATCACAGGGGGGGTACGCTGCCAACTCTCCTCATGGCGCTGGTAACGGCAGCGGATCTCACCGTTGTGCTCTAACTCGATCGCGGTGACCGCCGCCGCTGCAAGGGGCAGCAGTGGTGCCATCGCCGCCGGTTGCGAGGCGTAGTGGTCAACAAGGGCCGCCCCGGCGATGATGGTGAGGGCGAAGAGGAGGAGAAGATGGGGGCGCCACGACATGAGGTTACCTTCTGCGACGACGGAACCAGAGGATGAGGCCGGCGGTGAGCAGCCCCCCGGGGAGAAGGATGAGAAAGCCGAAACCGAGGAGGGTGGCAGAGCGCGGTGTTAGCCGGAGTGTGGTATCGCCGGCGGTGCGCGGAGGGATAGCGATAAAGTGGTCATCGCGGGCGAGCCAGTGGAGGATGCGATCCCCCAGTTCACGGTTGGCGCCGTTGCCGAGGTAGGCGTTACTGAGAAAGTCGCCATCTGCAACCACCACCACCCGCTGCTGGAGTGCTCTACCCTCCTCCCTCTCCAACTGGCGTTCGAGGATGAGGGCGAAGGGGAGTGGGCCGCGCTCTTCACCATCGTCAAGCTGGATCGTCCCCTGCAGCGGTCCCCGCTCGGCCCAGCTCTGGGGTTGGCTCTGCAGAAGCGGGGTCACCTGCCATGAGGGTTGAGGGTCGTAACTGAGGGGGTGGGCAAAAGGGAAGAGGGTGATGGCACCAAAATCGCGGCTCAGGGGGTGGTTGGGGTAGTGGTTGACGAGGATCATCGCCGGATGGTCGATCCCCACCTGTTGGGTAGCGGGATCGACCAGAGTCCCCGGATGAAAACGGATCCCCAGCAGCTGCTGCAGCGGCAGGAGCGGGATCGGGTCATCGGGATCGTGGAGCCAGAGGAGGTTCCCCCCCTGTCCAATATGGTGTTGCAGTAGCGCCACCTCCCCTCCGAGGAGGGCGATACGGGGCGAGGCGAGGACGACCGCAGCCGTTTCAGCAGGAAATGCAGGGGTGGTGGCCGGCTGGATCTCCTCGATGCGAAGCCCCTTCTCTTTGAGGCCTTCAGCCCAGAGTGAGAGATCGTGGTTCGCCTCACGCCGGGGGCTGCGTTCACCGTGACCGCTGATAAAGATCACCTGCCGCTCCGTGGTGCGCAGCAGCCGCTGCAGGGCGTTGGTGAGTGCTTGCTCACCAATCGTGGAGAGATTCTCCTTGCGTTGACCATAACGGATGACCAGCTCACCCTCGCGGGTAATCGACTCTGCCCTCACCCGCTGCGGTTCGCGGTCGATATCGACAAAGTGGAGGCTCAGATCGGGGGTCTGTTGCTGGTAACGGCCGATGAGTGCCGTTATCCTCTGGCGCAGCGGGTGACCGTGGTTGTCGCGGATATAGGCGTCAATGGTCACCGGCTGTTGGAGTAGCTTCAGCGTCTCGAGGGTGGCGGGGGAGAGGGTGTGGCGACCGGTGGCAGTGAGATCGAGGTGAAACGGGTAGAGGTGACTCAGCAGAGCGAGCAGCAGCGTCATCACCACCACCAGCAGCAAGAGCGAGCGGGAGTGGAGCCGCCGCTGGTGTAGGCTAATGACGCTATCCTTGCCAGCGTTCATGGTCAAGGTGGCGGCAAGAGAGGAAGATAAAGAGAGCACTAAAGAGGAGATAGAAGAGGATATTCTCACTCCCCGGATGGCCCTGAAGCAGCGGTGAGAGGTGGTGCTGGAGTGAGAGATAACGGATCACCGCAGCCGCGGTACCGCTCTCAATACCGTTGCCGGCAAGGTCGATAATCCACAACAGGAGTATCAGGCCGAGGGTCGAGATGGCGGCAACGGCCGGTTGCGGTGCAAGGGCAGAGAGGAAAAGCCCTGCAGCAGCGAGGGCAGCAGAGAAGAGGAGCAGACCGCAGACGCAGCTTAGAAGCAGACCGGTGTCGAGGGGGGTGAGGAGCGAGATGGCGAGGGGCATGGTGGTCATGAGTGCAATAAGAATCGAGAGAAAGGCGAGCACTCCGAGATATTTACCGAGGACAATCTGGGTGGCGGTGATGGGGGCAGAGATGAGTAGCGGCAGCGTCTTCAGGCTCCGCTCCTCACTTAGCAGGCGCATGGTCAGTAGTGGCGTCATGAGCATAATGATGGTGGCGCCATTGGCGTAGAGAGGGGAGACGATCACCTCGGTCACGCCGGGGGGGGTGGCGAGGTTCGCCAACTGTGGTTGATAGGCGACAAAGAGATCGACCTGTGACAGAAAGAGGTAGCCGAGGATGAGGGTGGCGAGGGCGAGCAGGGTCCAGGCGAGCGGGGTGAGGAAGAGGTTGCGCAGTTCACGCCAGGCGATGGTGAAGATCACGAATTTATCTCTGAAGTCAGCCGAAGAAAGAGGCTCTCGAGACTCTGCTCTTCGGGGATGAGGGCGGTTAGCCCCCATTGTTGCGCTACCGCCCGCTCCACGATAGCGGTAGCCGGACTCTCTCCCCTGGGGTGGTGAAGGCGAAAGCGCCCTTCAGCAATCGTCTCGACCTTATCCACTGCCGGAATAGCCTGAAGCTGCTCGGCAGAGGGGGGGGTGGTGAAGGTGACCAGGAGGCTCTGGCGGTGGAGGCGGGAGGCGATATCACCCACCGTCTCGCTCAGGATCTGCCGACCGTGATCGATGATCTCCACCCGATCACAGACCGCCTCAACCTCAGAGAGGATGTGGGTCGAGAGGAGAACGGCGGCCGATTCGCCCAGTTCACGAATGAGTTGGCGAATACCGCGGATCTGTCCCGGATCCAGGCCCACTGTCGGCTCATCGAGGATGATAAGCTGTGGCTGGTGGAGGATCGCCTGGGCGATCCCGACCCGCTGCTGATAGCCACGGGAGAGTTGGCTGATCAGCCGTTGTCTCACCTGCTGAAGGTCACACTGTTCTACTACCCGTTCAATGGCGTGGTGTAGCGCCTTGCCGCGCAGATGGTGGAGACGGCCACTGTAGTCGAGCTGCTCCTCCAGGGTCAGATGGGGGTAGAGTGGCGGATGTTCGGGGAGGTAGCCGAGGGAGGCTCGCGCCTGCTGCGGCTGCTGGATCAGGTCATAACCGTGAATGGTGACGCTGCCGTGGCTGGGGGCGAGATTGCCACTAATGAGGCGCATGGTGGTGGACTTACCGGCACCGTTGGCACCGAGAAAACCGACCACCTCTCCCCGCCGGAGTGAGAGAGAGATCCCCTTGACCGCCTCTACAGGACCGAAGCGGCGGCAGAGGTCGACGCTCTGAAGCAGCGGCGTGGTTATTGCGGGGATTTTGCTTCTCCCGTTGTTACAGGTACAATCAGAACAACACTCATCCTACTCTCAACTGTCAGTGGCACGGAAACTATGAAAAATTTCAACAGAACCCTCTTTCTGCCTTTAGCTGCCGCTGTTGTGGTTGCTGTTGGTTGTAGTGCGGGGGGACCCCCCCGCTCAACGCAGATTGTACCACCATCCCACTCCATGACGCTGACCGATACGCAGCCGCAGGAGGCAGAGGTGATGGTCGCTGCAGCCCCCGCAACGGTAGCCGAGGTGATGCGTCCCGACTACCCTTCCAGCTACACGGTGGTTCGGGGAGATACCCTGTGGGATATCTCTGCCCTCTTCCTCCGCGATCCGTGGCGCTGGCCAGAGCTGTGGCAGAAGAATCCGCAAGTGGAGAACCCCCACCTCATCTATCCCGGGGATCGCCTTTCGCTCCATTTTATTGATGGCGTCCCGACACTGGCGCTTAATCGTACCGCCGCGGTTGCCGCGGGGGTCAAAAAGCTCAGCCCCACCATCCATAAGACCCCCATTGCCAATGCGATCCCCACCATCCCCATGGATCGGATTCGCCCCTTTCTTGCGCAGGTGACGGTGGTCGATCAGGATCTCCTCGACAGCAGCCCCTATATCATCTCCGCAAGCCACAACCGTATCGCCAGTGGTGTCGGTGACCGCATCTATGTTCGTGATCTCGAAGAGGAGAAGGGGGGGGTGAAGCTCACCGTGGTCCATTCGTCACGCGCGTATCAAAATCCCGATAATGAAGAGGATATTCTTGGTTACGAGATGATGGTGGTGGCGGAGGCGACACTGCGTCAGCCCGGGGATCCGGCGGTGATGGAGATCACCCGCTCGCTGCGTGAGACCGGAGTGGGAGATCGGCTGGTGAGGAAGAGACCGATGATTTTCGGAGATATCTACCCTCATCTTGCCGATGACGAGAGTGAGGGGGTGGTGCTGGCGACGCTAAGAGGGGTGGCGAATATCGGTCAGTACGATATTGTCGTCCTCAATCTGGGAGAGGATGACGGCATCGATGTCGGTACCGTCTATGGAGCCTTTCGCAGCGGCGATCTGGTGAACGATCCCCTGCGTGACGAGGAGGTCCGCCTCCCCGATGAGCGTACCGCGCTTCTTCTGGTCTTTGCCGTCTATGAGCGGATGAGTTACGCCCTGGTGATGAGTGCCACCCAAGAGATTCGATTGGGTGATCGCGTCACTCATCCCTGAGTCAGATCGATCTTGTTGGTGGCGGATAGTGGTGGGGAGGCGCAGCTTCTCCCCTGGCTGACACTGCTCCACACCTCTGGTCTGGGGGTGCGCGGGGCGAATCGCCTGATTCACCACTACGGCTCTGCGGCAGAGGCGATTCGCGCCGGCAGTGAAGATAGCGCCCTGTCGGCAGCGATTCGCACCGGTCTCAAGGCGCCGGATCGGGCGGGGATAGAGCGCGATCTCGCTTGGCTGCAGCAGCCGGAGAACCATCTTCTTAGCCGTGATGATCGGCGCTACCCATCGGCGTTGGCAGAGATTGGCGATCCTCCGCTCCTGCTCTATCTTACCGGAGATCCAGAGCAGTTGGCGGCACCGCAGCTGGCGATCATCGGTAGTCGCAACCCCACCTTCACCGGAGAGGAGATTGCGTTTGAGATCGCCCACGCCCTGGCAGAGGCGGGGGTGACCGTCACCAGTGGTCTCGCCCTGGGGATCGATAGTGCGGGTCATCGTGGGGCCTTGGCGGCAACGGGAGCGGGTCGGGGGGTCACCTATGCGGTTCTCGGCACTGGAGTTGATCGCATCTATCCCGCCTCTCATCTCCCTCTGGCGCAGCAGATTGTTGCCGCGGGGGGGGCAATTCTGAGTGAGTTCTGCGTCGGGACCGCCCCCCATCGCGGCAACTTTCCCCGCCGCAACCGGATCATCAGCGGCCTGACACTGGGAACGGTGGTGGTGGAGGCGACCCTGAAGAGCGGTTCGCTCATCACCGCCCGTAGCGCCCTCGATCAGGGGCGAGAGGTCTTTGCCGTGCCGGGTTCGGTGCGCAACCCGCAGGCCCGGGGTTGCCATCTTCTACTGCGACAGGGGGCAAAACTGGTGGAAAATGCCAGCGATATCCTGCAGGATCTGGCGCCGCAGCTGGCGCAGCTGTTACAGCAGGAGATGGCGATAGCGCACAGCACCGCGCCGGCACAACAGGGGAGTGCCCTGCCCGCCGAAGAGGCGCGGCTAGTGGCAGCAGTGGGGGACGAGGTCACTTCGGTGGACACCATCATTGCCAGAAGCGGATTGACCTCGGCGCAAGTTTCCTCCATGCTGTTACCTCTCGAGCTGCAGGGCCATATCCGTCTGGTGGCCGGGGGATATCTCCGTACAAAACTCAGTAGGGAAAGCGAAAGAAAGTGAAAAAAGTCAAAATAGATGTGTTTGATATTCTGCTCTATCTCTTTGAAAATTATATTCACGATGAGGTGGATGAGGAGATGAAAGAGACCGATATTGAACAGCTTCATCAAGAGCTGATAACGGCGGGATTTTCAGAGGATGAGATTGACAGCGCCTTCACCTGGCTCGAGGGGCTGGAGAATCCGCCCCCAACCAATCTCAATGAGAAGGAGGGGGCCGCCGTGACCTCTTTTCGCCACTATAGCGATGAAGAGCTGGAGGTTCTAGGAGCCGAGAGTCGTGGATTTCTCCTCTTCCTTGAGCAGATGGGGGTCCTTGGCCATAATAGCCGCGAGAAGGTGATCGACCGTATTCTCGCCCTGGGCGGAGAAGAGGTCGATCTCCAGCAGCTGAAGTGGGTCATTCTGATGGTGCTCTTCAATCAGCCGGGGCACGAGGCCTCAGCGATCTGGATGGAGGATATTGTGATGGACGAGGAGACGGTCAGTCTCCACTAACTGCGCTCTATCCCCAACCCATTTTTATCCAACTCCCCAAAAAATCACCCTAGCGTAATGATATCACTGGTAATAGTAGAATCTCCGGCCAAAGCGAAGACGATTAAGCGTTATCTCGGTAACGACTATGAGGTGCTCGCCTCCTATGGCCATGTCCGTGACCTGCTCCCCAAAGAGGGGGCGGTCGATACAGAACATAACTTTGAGATGCGCTATCAGCTGATTGAGCGCAATAGCAAACATGTCGATGCCATCGTCAAATCGCTGCGCAAGGCGGACCGCCTTCTGCTGGCAACTGACCCCGATCGCGAAGGGGAAGCGATCTCGTGGCATCTGTTGGAGATCCTTAAGAAAAAACGGGGGTTAATGAAGGAGAAAGAGGTGGGTCGTGTCGTCTTTCATGAGGTGACGAAAAAGGCGATCCGCGAGGCGGTAGAACATCCGCGCCAGATCTCCACCGAACTGGTCAACGCCCAGCAGGCGCGGCGTGCGCTGGACTATCTTGTCGGTTTTAACCTCTCCCCCCTGCTCTGGAAAAAGATTCGACGCGGTCTTTCGGCAGGACGGGTGCAGTCACCGGCGCTGCGAATGATTGTCGAACGGGAAGAGGCGATCGAACGCTTTCAGGCGCAGGAGTACTGGACCCTTGAGGCGGAAGTGACCACCCGCGGAGAGAATTTCTCTGCCCGCCTCTCCCATCTTGACGGAAAAAAACTGGATAAATTTGCCATTGGCGATGGTGAAGAGGCGCACCGGGTTGAAGCGCGGATCCTGCGCGAGGCGGAAGGGCGACTCACCGTGGTTAAGGTGGAGAAGAAGAGCAAAAAACGGAACCCTGCCCCCCCATTCACCACTTCGACCCTGCAGCAGGAGGCGTCACGAAAACTGGGGTTTAACTCGCAACGCACCATGCGCACCGCGCAGCAGCTCTACGAGGGGATCGATATAGGCGGCGAGACCACCGGCCTCATCACCTATATGCGTACCGATTCGGTCACCCTTTCCGATGAGGCATTAGAGGAGATCCGCCGCTATGTCGGGCAACATTTTGGCGATAACAATCTGCCGAAGGCCCCCCGCATCTTCAAGACCAAATCGAAAAATGCGCAAGAGGCGCACGAGGCGATCCGCACCACCTCCGCCTTTCGCCCCCCAAACTCGCTTCAGGACCATTTGAGTAAAGATCAGTTTCGCCTCTATGAGCTGATCTGGAAAAGGAGTCTGGCGAGCCAGATGATCCACGCCACTCTCGATACCGTGGCGGTAGATCTCGCTGCGGCAGAGGGCGATCTCTTTCGCGCTTCCGGTTCGGTGATAGTGGATCCCGGCTTTATGGCCCTCTATCAGGAGGGGAGTGATCAGAAAAAGAGCGACAGCGATCAGGAGAATAGCGGCCTTCTCCCCCCCCTCCATCAGGGAGAGCGGGTGGAGCTGATCCAGCTCCTGCCGGAGCAGCACTTTACCGAGCCACCCCCCCGTTTTTCCGAAGCGAGTCTGGTGAAGACGCTGGAGGAGTTCGGTATCGGTCGCCCTTCTACCTACGCCAGTATCATCTCCACCCTGCAGCAGCGGGAGTATGTCGAGATGGATAAGCGCCGCTTCATCCCCACCGATGTTGGCAGGGTGGTCAATAAATTCCTCACCGCCCACTTTAACCGTTATGTCGATTATGACTTTACCGCCAATCTTGAAGATCAGCTTGATGCGGTGTCGCGGGGTGAGGAGGAGTGGCTGCCGCTGCTGGAGAAGTTCTGGCGCCCTTTCAAATCTCTGGTGACCGAAAAGGAGGAGAGCGTCTCGCGCAAAGAGGTGACCGAAGAGGCGATGGACGAGAGCTGTCCGGAGTGTGGCAAACCGCTGGTGACCAAACTGGGGAAACGGGGGCGATTTGTCGCCTGCACCGGTTATCCCGACTGTAGTTACACCCGTAACCTCGATGGTGACAGCGATAAAAAAAGCGAACCCGAGGTGGTGGAGGGGCGAAGCTGCCCCCAGTGTCAGGCGCCGCTCTATATTCGTGAAGGGCGCTACGGTAAGTTTATCGGCTGTTCTGCATATCCGTCATGCAAGTTTATCGAGTCGATCGAGCAGCCGCTCGACACCGGGGTCTCCTGTCCCAAGTGCAGTCAGGGAAGTATCCTTCGCCGCAAATCCAGACGGGGGAAGATCTTCTTCTCTTGCAGCACCTACCCCAAATGCGACTATGCGCTGTGGGATGAACCGGTTGCCGAGGCGTGCCCTGAGTGCAGTTGGCCGATCCTCTCGATTAAGACCACCAAACGGAGGGGGACCGAGAAGGTCTGTCCGCAGAAAGAGTGCAGTTATGCCATCCCCTTTACCCCGGAGGGGGGAGATACCGAGGAGGAGGGCGACGGTTGAATCGCCCCAGACACAATTATATTTTGAATGGTAACCGTTCAGACCCCATCACCTGATCTCCCTCTCCCAGCGGGAGAGGGTAGGGGTGAGGGTTAAAAAAGCAGGGGGGTCTGAACGGTTACTTTGAATGAATGAATGCGTTGAAACCCTATAGGAACCAGAGATGACTACTACAACAACCCCCCCTTTTGTTGCCGTACTGATGGGATCGGACTCCGATCTGCCGACAATGCAGGGCTGCTTTGCCACCCTCAAGTTGCTGGCAGTACCGTTTGAGGTAAAGATCACCTCTGCCCACCGTACGCCGCAGGCGACCCATGACTATGTCACCTCGGCCGAGGCCCGGGGTTGTGCCGCCTTTATCTGTGCGGCCGGCCTTGCCGCCCACCTTGCCGGTGCGGTGGCGGCGATTACGGTGCGACCGGTGATCGGAGTGCCGATGGATGGTGGACCGCTGCAGGGGCAGGATGCCCTCCTCTCAACAGTGATGATGCCGGGGGGGATCCCGGTGGCAACTGTAGCCATCGGTAAGGCGGGGGCAAAAAATGCGGCCTATCTTGCGGCGCAGATTATTGCGGTGGAGGATAAGGCGTTGGAACAGAGACTGTGTGCCGAGCGTGCGGCCAACGCTGAGGCCATCGCCGCCAAAGATGCTGCGGTACAGCAGCAGTTTAGCCCGAGCTAAAGTCAAACTTGTCTGCAGCTGAGGTGGTGCGGGAGCACGCCGTTGCCGTTGCGGCACACCATCTACACCGTGGGGGGGTGATCGCCTACCCCACAGAAGCGGTCTACGGGCTGGGGTGCGATCCTGCAGACGCAGCAGCGGTAGCGCGACTCCTCGCCCTTAAACAGCGCTCCTGGCGCAAGGGGTTAATTGTAGTGGCGGCCGATTTTGAGCAGCTCGTCCCCTATCTTGGTGAGGTGGAGCCGGCGCTGTTGGCGACGGTGCTGCAGAGCTGGCCCGGACCCCACACCTGGCTTCTCCCGGCAGCGGCACAGACCCCCCTCTGGCTGCGGGGAGAGCACTCATCTCTCGCGGTGCGCATCTCGGCCCATCCGCTGGTGGTCGCCCTCTGCCGCCGTTTTGGTGGCGCTATCGTCTCCACCAGCGCCAACCGCAGCGGCCGGCCACCCTGCCGTTCACCACTTCGGGTGGTGCGCCAGCTTGGGGGGGAGATCGACTATCTTCTCCACGGAGCTTTGGGGGGGGTTAGCCGAGCCGACACCGATTCGTGATGGTGTGAGTGGCAAACTGCTCCGGGGCTGAGAAATTATCCTAAAATCCAGGATTTTAGGATTATCTGCCGCTGTTAAAGACCGAGAACTGGCGATCCATCTCCTTCACCTGCTCCGCCAGCGCTTCACCGGCGAGGGCGTTGCCCTGAATACCTTCGACGGTGTTATTCGTCATCTCACTAATATTAATGATATTCTTACTAATCTCTTCGGCGACAGTGATCATCTCGCCGGAGGCGTGGGCGATCTGATTGTTCATCCCATCGACACTACTCACCGCTGCGGCAATCGCCTTGAGCACCTTTTCGGCATCGTTGGTGCGGTTGATCGCTTCACTCGCCCGCTGCTGACTCTCGCTCATTGAGGTGACCACCTCACTGACCCCTTTGCGGATCTCGTCGATAACACTCTCGATATCTACGGTCGCTTCCTGAGTACTGGAGGCGAGGCTCTTCACCTCTTCGGCGACCACCGCAAACCCTTTGCCACTCTCGCCGGCACGCGCTGCTTCAATGGTGGCGTTGAGGGCGAGGAGGTTGGTCTGGTTGGCGATCCCCTGAATGATGGCAATGGTGTTACTGATCTTGTCACTCAGCTCCTGGAGCTGGGCGATCGCCTGACTTGAGCTTTCACTGCCATCCACCATCTTCTGTACCGATTCGCGGACAGAGGTCATCGCCTCTAGCCCCTTGTGGCTGTCACTACTCGCGGTGACTGTCGCTTTCGCTGCATCTTCTGTGCTTTTGGCCACATCTTCCACCGTCGCCGACATTTCGGTCATCGCCGAGGCGACCATCTGGGTGTCACTGCTCTGGGCGGTCATCACCTCGAGCATCTTTCTGCTTGAATTTGAGAGCTGCTCTGAACTGGTGGCGACATTGCGCGAGATCTCGGTCATCTTGCCGATTACCGTCTTTAATCGTGCCTGAAGCATCTTAATCGCCATCTGCAGCTCTTCAACCGAGGCGTTCTCTTCAATCTCAATCAACTGCATCAGGTTGCCACGGGACATCTCGTTGGCCCAGTGTGTCGCCGCTGCGATCGGGCTGAAGAGCTTGCGGTTGAGGTAGAGGTTGGCACCAAAAGTGGCGGCGGCAGCAACAAGTGCAGCAACGGCCATTGCGGCAGCGGGGAGGAGATCGAATAACCAGAGAAGTGCGGTGATAAGCGGCAGCGCCTGAATGGCCGCCAGAGTTATCGAAACACGGCGTGCAAAGTTGCTCTTCTTCTTTTTGGGGAGTGCGGTGATCTCCTTACGGTTGAGGTTGGCGTAGAGCTGTTCCGCTGCGGTGACCTTCTCCCGCGACGGTTTGGTCCGAACCGATTGGTACCCTTCGAGCTGTCCGTGATGGTTGAGGATCGGGGTGACAAAGGCATCCACCCAGTAAAAGTCACCATTTTTACAGCGGTTTTTGACAATGCCGCGCCACGGTTGACCACTTTTGACCGTATCCCAGAGATCGGCAAATGCCAACTCCGGCATGTCGGGGTGACGCACCATGTTATGGTTCTTACCAATACACTCATCCTCTGTGAAACCACTTATCGAGACAAAGTCCTTGTTGACATAAGTGATAACTCCTTTGGCATTGGTGGTGGAGATAATGGAATCCTGTTCACTAAAATTGACTTCATGATTGGTGACCGGAAGATTTTTTTTCACTATATTACTCCTCTAGATTCCTTGAGATTCCTTGAGATTCCTTGAGATTCCTTGAGATTCCTTGAGATTCCTTGAGATTCCTTGAGATTCCCTCTTGCGAGTGAATCTCCGGATCAAGGTTCCCGAGGAGAGGGGAATCGCTGGTTGCGGACAGTCTGAATGGATGAAATGGCTTGCTATTTTACTTCTGATGGGTGGGGTAAACCAGAGGAAATTTTGACAGGCTAGCGTTAGGGTTTGTCACTGAGCGTAGCGAGTAGTTTGCTCGCTATCTTCTCCGCTTCGATAAAATTATAGGCGTCGATCTTCTTGCGCAGTTTGTGTATCTTGCCATCAAAACCGTATTGGCCGCAGAGCTGCTCCAGAGCGTCCATTTTGACCATACATTCGGTATCAAACTGCTGGAGAAGGTGAACTAAATCCCGCAGTAGATCCAGAGTCTTTGGCAGGTTGCTGTCGTTACCGCTGCGATCCTCTTTCAGGGCTTCCCCCTTCTCCTCCTCAGTACTTTTGAGGTAAGCGGAGATGACGCCAACGGTCTGCCGCAACACTTGCTCAAGACGGCCAATGGCGGGGTCTTTACGATGGATCTTCTCCTCTTTAATCAACGCCTCAACCTCTGCAGCGGCGGCATTGAGGGTTGTAACCCCCAGTGTCGCCGAGACCCCTTTGAGGGTGTGGGCGATAATTCGCGCCTGGTTCCACGCCTCCGGGGTAAACTCTGCCATCTTCCGCTTCACCGGCAGCAGGGTTCGCAGTTCAGCCACCGCCTGTTGATGGTTTTCGACAAAACGGCCGAGGATTTTCTGGTAGAAGTCGAGATCCCCCCCCACCCGGCTCAGAGCAGACTTGACATCGATCCCTTGCAGAGAGGGGAGGGGGGGTTGTGCGCCATTGTCGCTGTTGACCGCCTGTGGAGCTTTGAGATCCGCTGTTATCCAGTGAGAGAGGGTTGAGAGGAGCTGCTGGAGATTGATCGGCTTCGGGATGTGATCGTTCATACCGGCATCGAGAGAGCGTTCACGATCACCGCGCATCACATTGGCGGTCATGGCGATAATGGGAAGATCTCTTAGGCTCTCAATGGCGCGGATCTTTTGGGTCGCCTCCAGCCCATCCATCACCGGCATCTGAATATCCATGAGCACCGCAGCGAAACGCTCCTCCTGTACCTTTTGTAGCGCCTCTTGACCGTTGATGGCCGTAGTGACCCGAACTCCCGACTTCTCGAGAAGTTCGCACGCCACCTGCTGGTTGATTTCGTTGTCCTCCACCAGCAGGATGTGTGCTCCGTTCAGTTCAGGTGATTGCGGTTGCTGTAAGGGGGTTGTGGGAGCGGGAAGGTCGGGGTGGTTGTCGAGGTCAAGAGCACTGGAGATCGCATCCAGGAGTGAGGCCGAGGTGAAAGGTTTAGACATAAAGGCGTTGATGGTGACACCCGCTGCCGCCTCCACCATTTTGTCGATACTGCTGCCGGAGATGAGGATGATGGGGATCTCCGCAAAGGGCTGGCCAGAGTTGCGGATATCCGCTGTGGTCTCAATTCCGCTTCTCCCCGGAAGATTCCAGTCGAGAATAATCAGCGAAGGGAGCGGGGGGTGACGCAGTCGCTCCTGCAGCGCCTCTGCAGAGTGGGCACCTTCACACTCAAGTCCGAGATGGCGCAGATTGTAGAGGATGATCTCCAGTGACAGCTCACTGTCGTCTACTACCATGATCTGCTGTTGCTGGAGCTGCTTGGGAAGTTGCGGAGTCTCGCTCTCTACCTTACGCTGCTGATCGAGATCGAGCCAGACCGAGAAGCTAAAGGTGGAGCCTCTCCCCTCTTCACTCTCTACCCAAATCTCTCCTCCCATCATACCCACCAATTTTTTGCAGATCATCAGACCGAGGCCCGTTCCGCCATATTTACGGGTGGTGGAGCTGTCGGCC
>JADFYS010000199.1 GCA_015232955.1 Gammaproteobacteria bacterium | reverse complement strand
GGCATCCATGCCTTCGTTGCACTGCACCGCCACAAACGCACCCTTCACGGTGTCCAACTGCGGATTTTAGGATGATGAGTTTCTAGCTCTTGGCAATCTTGAGCTTCAGCTTGCGGATAATCTCCTCTCGAGGAACTCCCATCGTCTCTAAAAGCGAGATGTAGGTCTGAAGGTAGAGCGGGTAACCCTTGCCGTGCATCTGGTAGTTTTCAGTGCCGTTAAGGAGGGCGTAAGCCTCTTTTATCCGTCGCTGTTCGATCAGCAGTTGCGCGAAGTGGGCCAAGACCAGAGGGTGCCCCCTATTTTTAGAGAGTGCGTCGCGATAGAGCGCCTCAATCTCATCACTCATCTCTATCTCTGGGACAAATTTGCGGAAGAGTTGTGCCATACCAAGCGCACACTCCACCCGGTAGCGGTTCACTTCGAGACAGCTCCGGTAGCTGTTGGTGGTGCGCTGCACAAACTCCTCACTCCTCTTGCGGCGGAGAATATCGAGGCCGAAGTTCCCCTGTAAGAGGTGAAAGACATCCACTCCGGGAGAGATGCGGCTGGCGAGAGAGAAGTCGCGGTACCCCTGCTTCAGATCACCCTGCTGGATCGCTCTTATCCCCCGACTCTTGGTGAGATCACTTACGCCCAACGCCAGAGGGTAGTGTCCCAGCAAGAGCGCTACGGCAACAGTGATGGCGACAAAGGCGGGGCGACGAGGAAAGAGTGTCGCCAATCTCAAGGTGGTGGGAGTCTGCTGACACTGCAGCAGGAGCTGTTGAAACCTTGCCAGAGCCATCCCCAGCAGCAGCAGGATGCTCATCAGATAGAAGTTGAAGGTGAAGAAGCTGTGAATTGCGATACAGCCAAGGGTGACAATCATCAGGCTCCCTTCGATGTATTGGTTCGGGTGGCTATCTCTTACCCGAAACAAGAGGAGATAGCGGTGGGCGATCACCGCGTAGAGGAGAAAGAGAAGGAGAAGACCGATCGTCCCCACCTCAAGGAGGAGTTGCAGATAGTCGTTGTGGGCGTAGAAAAAGTAGTCGGTGGTCTCGGGGTTGCGTACCGAGGGAAAAGTGAGCCAGAATGAGCCAAATCCGGAACCTAGCAGTGGAAACTGATGCCAGAGCTGAAGAGCGTCATGCCAGATGTCAAAGCGAACCTTACCCTCATTAAAACTGTTGCCAAAACTTTTGACGGTGGTGGCAATCTCACCCCCCGCAGCTAGCTCGGAGAGGAGGTAGGCAAAGAGGGTTAACAGCAGAAGCTGGATCGCAGCGCGTAGCGGTACCCTTCGCCAGAGGAGAAAGGTTAACGCCACGGCAGAGATTGCAAGAGAGAGCATCGCTCCGCGACTCTGGCTGATGAACATAGTAAAGAGGAGGATGGTGATGGTTGTGGCAATGATTGGGGTCAGTCGCCACGGTCTCTGGAGCAGGGCGATAGAGAGGAGAAAGAGGAGGGCGATGTTGGTCAGGGCGGCATGATTATTCTGATTGAGAAAAACAGAGCGAGGTTCCGCCTCCAGCCAGATAAACTGATAGCAGGCATAGAGAGATGAGATGACAGTAATGGCGATCACCAGAGAGAGGTGATCCCGCCACTGTTGCGCAGAGGGGCGATAGAGGGTAATGACCATAAACCCGGCGCCAAGGGTACTTAACCAGAAGCTGTTGACGAAGGTGGTGGAGAAGGAGACACTCCAGAAGATGGAGAGTATCAACCAGAGGCAGAAGATTAGGGTCGTCGATGCTAACAGCGGATCAATCACCAGGGGGCGACGATACGCTGCCAGCAGGTGGGAAAATAGCCATACAATAACGATTACCCCGGCAACACCAAGGCGTAATAGGCTCTCGCCGGTTGTGAAGAGGGAGAGGGCAAAGAGGATCCCCAAACCACTGAGGGGGTAGCGCTGTTGCCAGATGCGGTAAAACAGGTGTGAGGGGGTATCCACGCGGGTATCAACCATCTGAAAAAACAGAGCGCGATCTTATTCGGTTGAGAGCCGGAACAGAAGGGTTAACACTCTTACAGACCACCATTATGTTCATTAAAGAGGGAGCGGATATGGTGAATCAGCATCTCTCGCACCTTTTGTAGCTGGCTAAAGGTCTCTTCAGCTTCACCACTCTGCCCCTGTCCTACCAGGCGGATAATCTCATTTCCAAGTTGATGGGCGAGACGGTGCTTCTCTACAATCTCGGTCATAATTTTCTGCTTGTAGTGGTTGAGATCCAGCTGTTGATAGAGCCATTGACCAAAACGGCATTGATGGTGATCCATCTCCGGTAGAGAGATGCTGCTATTGACGATAAAGTTACCGATCGTCCGCACCCAGGCACGATGTTCCACCATGGCATAGATTAGCGGGATATCTCCTGAATCGACCAGAGGACGGTTTTTCCAGCTTTGTGGTGGTTGCCACTGTTGATACCAGTTGCCAAAATCGTCTGCCGCCATCGGTCTGGCGATGATAAAACCCTGGGCGAGATCACACCCCAGATCGAGAAGCATCTCTCCGTGCTCAATCGATTCAACCCCTTCCGCAATGACCGTTCTTCTAAAAGCAGAGGCCATACCGATCACCGATTCGAGGATAGAGAGGTCATCGGGGTCATCCAGCATATCAAAGACAAAGCTTTTGTCGATTTTTAACTCCTCTACCTTTAGCTGTTTAAAGTAGGTGAGAGAAGAGTAGCCGGTACCAAAATCATCGAGAGAGAACGAGGTACCATACTCTTTGCAGTTGGTGATTGCCTGTTGAATATGCTTTAGATTCTTGAGAGCACTGGTTTCAAGGATCTCCAGTTTCAGCAGTTCAGGGTTGAACTCTGGATGGCGCTGGAGAATCTTCTCAAGACGGCTGACAAAGTCGACCTGCTGGAGCAGAAGTGAACCCACATTGACAGATAATGAGAACTCCCCGGAAAACGATCTCCACTCTTCCCGCTGAGAGAGCGCAGTCTCAATCACCCACTCCCCGAGTTCAATACTCAAGGGGTGCTCTTCAATGATAGGGAGAAATTTGTCGGGTAGGAGCAGTCCCTGTTGCGGATGGTTCCAGCGAATGAGGGCCTCAGCACCCACCACCTCCCCACTACGCATATTGACCTTGGGCTGGTAATAGAGGAGAAACTGACCCTGCTCCAGAGCGGTGGTGATATCTTCGATACTTTCGTGTCTACCACGGATCTCGCGATCGCTTACGGTATCAAATGTGTGGTAGCGGTTTTTCCCGGCCAGTTTCGCCTGATACATCGCCTGATCTGCTTGTCGCAGGAGTTGATCCGCATCCACCACCTCTTGCTGAGGGTAGTAAGTGGTTCCGAGGCTGGCAGAGACCTGTAGTTTCAGGCGGTTGACTAATATCGGTTTTGAGGCGACTTCAAGCAGGCGTTTCACCAGAGGGAGGGAGGCCTCTGGATCTTCAAAATCGGTGAGGACAATGGCAAACTCATCTCCCCCCAGGCGGGCAACGGTATCACCTTCCCGTACCGTCTTTTTCATTCTGTTGGCGATCTCCACCAGAAGGAGGTCGCCAACATCGTGACCATGGGTATCGTTGACCTGTTTAAAACCATCAAGATCGAGGAAACAGACCGCAAGGTAGAGCTTACGGCGACTGGTTTGAGAGATCGCTTGCTGCAGGCGATCGGCAAGAAGAACACGGTTGGGCAGATTGGTCAGCGCATCGTAATGAGCGAAATGTTCAAGCTGGAGTTGGTGCTCTTTCTGCTTTGTAATATCGAGGAAGAGGGCGATGTAGTGGGTTCTTTTACCATCTTCATTATTCACAGCGGTGATATTGAGCAGTTCGGGATAGAACTCACCATTCTTTTTCCGATTCCACAGCTCACCCGACCAGTACCCGTCATCATTAAGGCTCTGCCACATCTCCTTGTAGAACTCTCTGCTCTGCCGACCCGATTTGAGGATGTCGGGATTTCTTCCCAGCACCTCATCGCGTGGGTAACCGGTGATATTGGAAAAGGCGTCATTAACCTCGGTAATTGTTCCCTGAATATCGGTGATAATGATCCCTTCCCGTGCTTGGGTAAAGACACTGGCAGTGAGCTGAAGACGGGAGAAGGCGGAACTCAGTTGCTGCTGAAGTAGCACCATTCGTCGGCCGACATTGAGCCTTGCTTGCAGCTCATTCGGTTCAAAGGGTTTGCTGATAAAGTCGTTGGCACCACTCTCGAGGCCGGTGACTATGTTAGCGGTGCCACTGCGTGAGGTGAGGATGATGATATAGGGGGGACAGCCGCGCTCCTCCACCTCTCTGATCCGTTTGCACAGTTCGACCCCATCCATGATCGGCATCTCCCAATCCACCAGCAGTAGATAGGGGTGATCTTCTTTTGTCATCTCCTCCAGTGCCGCTTTGCCATCGGCGACAGCGATAGGTTCGAATTTCCACTCTGCGGTAACTCCACTGAGCATCACCCGCGAGGTGAGATCATCTTCGGCAATAAGGAGTTTCATCTGATATAGTTGCGTTGGATAGGGTGCTTTCGTAGCAGCCAGTAATGAAGAGAGGGTAATATACCCAAGATACCTGAAAACGCTGGTTCCAGAAAGCCGATAAGCGCGACTCTTCTCGGCTCTGGCTCCTGCTTC
>JADFYS010000198.1 GCA_015232955.1 Gammaproteobacteria bacterium | reverse complement strand
AACCCTGCACCACAGCTTCCACAGCTGCTCCAGCGAGAGATCGCCTCTCTCATCGCCACCGCCCGCGGCGGCCTCTCCCGGCTTAAACTCAATCAGCTCGCCAGTAGTAGCCGCCAAGAGAGAAATGAGCAGGTGATGTATCTTGAACTCCCGCTGCAGCAGGATGAGGGGGACAAGGTGGTTCCGATTGAGATCCACCGGCAAGCACCCCGTCGCGGTATTAAAGAGCCACCCTCATGGCGAGTAAGTGTCGCCCTTGATGACCCGCGTTATGGTAAGGTGAAGGCGGAGGTGACCCTCTGTGGGAGCAAAGTCTCTACCCGTTTTCGCTGCGAACAGCAGTCGACCGAAGCGCTGTTACAGCGTGGACTGCCCCAGCTGCGTATCAATTTACAACAGTTGGGGTTTAAACCCGGGACTATCATCGCGGTGCACGAAGCGGTCAATAGCGACGAACCCTACCTCCACTGTCTTGAAGGCTCTCTGAAGGAGAATGTGTGAGTGATAAACGGGCGGCAATCGCCCTCTTTTACGACGACAAGAGCGTTCCGGAGCTTACCGCTAAGGGGGTGGGACGGGTCGCCACCGAGATTATTGCAACAGCAAAAGAGCACAACATCCCGATTGAAGAGGATCCTGAACTCACCACCCTCCTCAGCCAGCTCGATCTTGGTGAGAAGATACCGGAAGAGCTATACCTTGCTGTGGCGGAGGTGCTCGCCTTTGCCTACATGACACTGGGGAAGTTCCCGCAAAACTGGAAACCGCCAACAGAGGAGGAGGAGACCCCCACTTCAGATCCCGCTCTCTAGAGGTTGGAGATCGGAAAATTGAAGAGAGGTGTCGCAAACTTGTCGGTTCTCACCCGCGCCAACCGTCTGCCACCACGAGCCACCTCGCCCCCCTGATGGTCGGTAATATAGTAGCGACACTCGGCTATCCCGTGGTACATCTTGACCGCCAGGATATCGATCATACTACTCTGCGAGGTGTCACTGAGATTGATGATCGGTATCGACAAGCCATAGGTATCGCTATCTGTCCCCAGAGACTCAAAAAAGAAGTCGAAAGTGTACTCCGCCTGCTCCGCCTTGCTCACCATCTCCATCCCGAAACGGCGCTCGAGATCGAGGGTCAACATACTGGTGGCGTAGTTGAGCAGTTCATCCTCACGAATGAAATGGGTCTGAAGATAGATCTTTCTCCCCCGATAGGGGTTGAACTCGTCATCCGGGAGCGACTCTATCAGCGCCTCGATACTGTAGGTGATAAGGCGCTGGGCGGTCGAGCCGTCATATTTCTCTACCACCTGTCGGGTAGAGCAGCCGCCCACCATTAGGGCTGAGAGAAGCAGGGCGAGGGTTACCACTTTTTTTCGATACATTGTCATTCCTTATAATCTTTACAAATCAAAGCGTAGAAGAATCCATCCATACCATTCACCGCGGGAAGGATAGCACGACCGGGGCCAGAGGCAACCCCCCATTCACCGGAGAGAGGGAGCGCAGTGGCGTCTTGATGCTGTTCTAAAAAGTGGGTCACCTGATCCCGGTTCTCCTGCTGCAGAAGCGAACAGGTGGCGTAAAGAAGCCGGCCTCCCGGGCGTAAAAGGGGCCAGAGTGCGGTCAAGATCTGTCGCTGTAGCGCCACCAGCGGCGGAATATCCTCCTCGTGTCGCAACCATTTGATGTCGGGGTGGCGTCGAATCACTCCGGTGGCAGAGCAGGGGGCATCGACCAGAATGGCGTCAAATTGCGCCCCCTGCCACCACTGTTCGGGATGGGCAGCATCCCCTGCAATCAGCGTGGCTGAAAGCCCCAATCGCTGTAGACTCTCCTCGACCACGGTGAGCCGCTCCGGTACCAGCTCCACCGCAGTGAGATCGATCTGGTTCTCTGCCAGCTCCAGCAGATGAGCGGTTTTACCGCCGGGGGCAGCACAGGCATCGAGAATCCGCTCTCCGGCAACCGGAGCAACCAGCCGTGCCGCCAGCTGTGCCGCACCATCCTGAACCGATACCCCACCAGAGGCGAAAAAGGGAAGTGACGAGACATCTTGTGGTTGGGCAAGGGTCACCCCATCTCCCACCGTTGCCGCAACCGCTATCCCCGCCTCTGACAGCAGCTGGCAGTAGCCATCGACAGTGAGGCGCATGGTGTTGACCCGAAGTGTCAACGGAGGATAGCTGTTACCCGCCTCAAGGATCTCTTGCCACTGCTGCGGCCACTGCCGCTGCAGGCTCTCTATCAACCATCGCGGATGGGCATATTGTGCAGAGAGATCTTCAGCCAGCGCCGCCATAAACTCTGAACCCCGGCGCTGGTAACCGCGCAGCACCCCGTTGACCAGAGATCTCGCCCATTTTCGTCGCAGCGGAACCACCGCATTCACCGTCTCTGAAATGGCAGCATAGGGGGGAAGGCGCATCCGTTGCAGTTGATAAATCCCGATGAAGAGGAGCGCCTTCACCACCCCCTCTTTCGCCTTGAGCGGTTTTGGCATCAGCTGCTTTAGAAAGAACTCCAACTGCGATGACCAGCGAAGGGTGCCGTAGACCAGCTCTTGTACCAGAGGTCGCTCCCGCTCCTCGGCCTGAGAGAGATAGCGGGGAAGAAGATCAGAGAGCGACTGCTGGCGCTGTAACACCCCTTCCACCACCAGAGCCGCCACCGCCCGCGCCGGAAGAGGCGGGTTCACTCTGGTCCGGTGCCGAGACGAACTCCGTCCAGTTGATGTGCATTGCGAAAACTGGCCGCACTCATCGGCTTCCCCCCCGGTAGCTGTACCTGGGTAAGACGGAGTGAGCCCTCACCGCACGCCACCGCCACCCCTCGCTTATCTGCAGCCACTACAGTGCCCGGGGCTGTTCCGGGAGGATGGGGAGTGTCACAGACAGAACCCTCCCAGATCCGCAACACCTTCTCGCCAAACTGGGTCTGGGCCACCGGCCACGGGTTGAAGGCAGCGATCCTGCGGCTAATCGCCACACTGGTTTCGCTCCAGTCGATCACCGCCTCCTCCTTATGCAGCTTTGCCGCATAACACGCCTCGCGCTCACTCTGCGGCGTCGCTTCGAGCTTACCCTGGTTAGCCAGCTGTTGTAGCGCTGCCACAATCTCCGCACCACCACACTGCGCGAGACGATCATGGAGCTGCTCTGCGCTCTCTCCCGCAGCAATGGGGATCGCCTTTTTGGAGACCATGGCTCCGGTATCGAGACCACGATCCATCTGCATAATGGTGATCCCGCTCTCTTCATCTCCGGCGAGAATCGCCCGCTGAATGGGGGCCGCACCTCGCCAGCGGGGCAGAAGTGAAGCGTGAATATTAAGGCAGCCGTACCGGGGGTGTTCCAGTACTGCCGGCGGCAGAATCAAGCCGTAAGCGGCAACCACCATAACATCACAGGAGAGTGTCAGAAACTCCGCCTCGGCCTCTGGCTTGCGTAGCGAGAGCGGCTGGTAGATCGGAATCTGCTGTTGCTGCGCCAGCGCCTTGACCGCACTCGGCTTCAGCTTTCGCCCCCGTCCTGCTGGACGATCGGGTTGGGTGTAGACTGCGATCACCTTGTGTCGAGTCTGCAATATGGCCGCCAGCGCCTCTGCGGCGAACTCCGGGGTACCGGCAAAGATAATACGCAAAGAGTGGGTCAATCGATCCCCCTCTTGCGCTCTGCTTTCTCTATCTTCTTACGCAGACGCATCTGCTTCAATCGCGAGAGGTGATCCACAAAAAGGATCCCGTTAAGGTGGTCGATCTCGTGCTGAATACAGATCGCCAACAGCCCCTCTGCCTCGGTGGTGAATGGTTTGCCTTCGATGTCGAGCGCTTGAACCTTCACCCACTCTGCCCGTTTTACCTGCTCCCAGATCCCAGGAACCGAAAGACACCCCTCATCACCACTGCAACTACCGCTCTTCTCCACAATCTCGGGATTGATAAAGAAGAGTGGGGTATCTTTTGCCTCTGAAACATCGATCACCACCATTCGCAGCTGGATATTGACCTGCGGTGCGGCAAGACCGACCCCCGGTGCGTCGTACATCAGAGTCAACATCTCCCGCAGCTGCTGCTGCAGTTCTGGTGTCACCTCCGTTACCGGCTTGGAAGGGAGGCGAAGGCGGGGGTCAGGGTAGTGTAAAATCTCCATACCCCTATTCTACCTGCAATAGGATGACGAAAACATCCCCTCAGAGCAGCCGTTACCCCAATGTCATTAAGTTAAGGGTGGGGATCTCCGTTACCCTCTCCATCACTCACACTCAACGGCAAACCAGAACCGAACTGCAGTTATAATAGCAAGCATACTCACACCCACAGGATAGATAAGATGCCTGACTCAGTCACCAAGACCCGCGAGATGCTCGCCCTCCACCATCGCGACGGAGTGCAGTTTGCACAGATGATGCGTGATGGTTTTGCCCGGCGCTATGACGACAACTTCTGGCAGTTCTGGCAGCAGTGGATCGAACCGGTCTACTCCACCCAACCTCTTGTCCTCGACCTCGGGACCGGTCCCGCCCTCTTTATCGGAGCGTTGGGGCAGCGTACCCCAGGCATTCGCGCCATCGGCGTAGAGTGCGCCACCTATATGCTCGATGCCGTGGCGCAGCTCCCGACCG
>JADFYS010000197.1 GCA_015232955.1 Gammaproteobacteria bacterium | reverse complement strand
ACTCCTTAGCAGGGAGAGAACATCAAAGCCTCCCCCCTGACAAGGGGGGATTGAGGGGGGTTGTCTGCAAGTATCTGACATGATCATTAGCGTGAAATACATTTCATAATCGAGGGTGACGCCGCACCATTCATGCAAGTTAGGATAATCGAATCACAACAACGAAGCTGAAAACTGAAAACTGAAAACTCAAGAGATACTACTGCTAATTACCTCGCCCTCAAGCAGTAGCTCGGCATCGGCCAGCTCTCCCTCTATCACCGGTGTCAGGGTAGAGTAATAACAGCGCCATTTCTCCCTTCCAACCCGAATCTGCGCCGTTTTCGGATTGAGCTTCTCTACCACACCGCAATGCTCCTGATCGGATCGGTCTCTGAAACAGACCTTATCCCCGACACTCAGGCTGGCGCGATCCACCCCCTTTTGCCGCTGATTCTCAATGTGGGTATCGACCCCTTCGAGGTTGAGAAAATAGAGTGGAAGCGTCCACCGTTTGCCATCTCCGATATTCTGAACCAGAACCCGGGTTCTTCTCACCTCGAGCACAGTTGCGGTGATCAGTCCGTTGTATTGCTGATCAAAATATTGGATCTCTTGCCCCTCTCGCAGCCGCCGCTTCACCGCCTGCTGACGCTTGGGGTCGTCCAACTGAAGCTTAATCGCCTCCTTCAGTCGAAAAAGTTCAAATAGTGATGCTTCTGACAGCTCTGCCATTATTTTGGTAAAATCCATCCCTCTCCCCTTCAGACAGTTTCTATGACTTTCCCTATAATAACCACTAACTCACCCTTAATCTCCCCCTTTCAGGATAATCTTCCATGCCGGATCCTCGCCCCACCCCCTTTCTCTACGACAGTGAGCAGCTTCAGGCGATCGCCGCTGATGGAACTGTTGCCAATGGCTTAGCAGACTTCCGCAATCATCGAGTCACCGAGCTCTTCTGTGAGGGTCTTCAGCTTCAGGCAGAAGTTGAACAGGAGAAGGGGGATGAACGCTATCAGCTGCAGCTGGATATTGATGACGACGGAACGCTCTCTGCAAACTGTGGTTGTCAGAGCGATGAGGCGATCTGTCGTCACGCCATCGCCGCCCTCTACGCCTACAACTGGGAGCAGAATAACCGGGGGGAGATCCGCGGCGCTGCCGATACCGCACTTCAGGAGCGGATACAGCGCGGGCGCAACGAGGTGAAGGTGAACCCTCTCCACAAAAAGAGGCTCTTCGGGGAGTGGCGCGCCCAATCACTTCAACCCAGTGGCCATGTCCAGCGCGACTACCGCGTCCATCTCCGCTCTCTCTCTGGAAAGAGTAACTCCTGTAGCTGCCCCGATTTTGCCACCAACCAGCTCGGAACCTGTAAACATATCGAAGCGGTACTCCACCACATCAGCAAGAGATCGGGCTTCAAAAAGATGAAGCAGGAGGGACCGCCGTTCTCCTATCTTGCACTCGACTGGGAGGTGGAGAGTGCTCCGCAGATCCGCCTTCACCTCTCCGCGGCGACAGAAAACTCTACCCGAAAACTGCTTCAACCCTGGTTTTCAGAGCAGTCACTCTTCACCGGCCAACTCCCGGGAGATCTCTACCCGCTGCTGCGACAGCTAGAGGGGCGAGAGGACTTTGAGATCGGTGCCGATATCACCACCTTCCTCGAACACGAATCTACCCGCCTTAGCCACCAACAACAGAGTCGGGAGATTGCGGCGCAGATTATCGCCAGCCAAGGCCATCTCCCCGGAGTGGAGGCGCGCCTCTACCCCTATCAGGTGGAGGGGGTCGCCTTTCTTGCTGCGACCGGAAGGGCCCTTCTCGCTGACGATATGGGGCTGGGTAAAACGCTGCAGGCGATCTCTGCTGCAACCTGGCTCCGCCGCACCGGTCGTGCCAACAAGATTCTGATTATCACCCCCGCCTCACTCAAACAGCAGTGGGCCAATGAGATTGAGCGCTTTACCGGCGCGCCGACACAGATCATTCAGGGTTCACCCAAAGCACGACAGGTACAGTATCGTCAGGGGGACCGTTTCTACATTATTAACTACGAACTTCTGCTTCGGGATGACTCGGTCATTAACGAGATTCTCTCTCCCGATCTCCTCATTCTTGACGAGGCGCAACGGATCAAAAACTGGCGCACCAAGATCGCCTCTGCAGTCAAAAATATTGCCAGCCGCTACACCTTTGTCCTGACCGGAACCCCGCTCGAGAACCGGCTTGAGGATCTCTACAGCCTGATGCAGGTGATCGATCCTCAGGTATTGGGACCGCTGTGGCGCTATCTGGTCGATTTTCATCTCACCGATGAGCGGGGTAAAGTACTCGGCTACCGCAATCTCTCTGAACTGCGGCGGCGTCTGCAACCGGTGATGCTCCGCCGCGACCGGCGTCTGGTCCAGGATCAGCTTCCAGAGCGGATTCAACAGCGATTTGATATCGAGCTCTCACCACAACAGCTGGAGCTGCACGACTCAGCACTCCAGGCGGCGGGCACTCTGGCGCAAATCGCCAAACGCCGACCCCTCACCCCATCCGAGCAGAACCGAATGATGTCTGCTCTGCAGCAGGCACGGATGGCGTGTGACGCAGCGGCACTGGTGGATGAAAAGCTCCCCCCCGACTCCCCCAAGCTAGATGAGATGGAGCTGATTATCGAACAGGTCTGTCTCCAGGAGGGGCGCAAGGCGGTCATCTTCTCGCAGTGGGAGAAGATGACACAGCTGGTGGAGCAGCGGCTACAGAAGATGGGGGTCGGCTCGATTCGCCTTCATGGCGGCGTCCCCACGGCAAAGCGGGGGGCGCTTATTGATCGCTTTCGCGATGAGGATGAGATTCAGGTCTTTATCTCGACGGATGCCGGTGGGGTCGGCCTCAATCTCCAGTGCGCAACACTCCTCATCAATCTCGATATCCCCTGGAATCCCGCAGTACTTGAACAGCGCATCGCCCGCATCCACCGCCTGGGTCAGCGCGAAACGGTGCATATCATCCTAATGGTCGCCAGCGGCGGCTATGAAGGGAGGGTCTACTCACTCGTCGCCAACAAACAGCACCTCTTTGACCAGGTGATTGCCATTGATGCCCAAGAGGATGTGGTCGGTGTCTCCAGCAAGCTTCTCGACACCGTCATCAACGATCTCGCCCCGCAAGAAGCGGGAGAAAAACCACCCCAAGAGGAGAGCGTGGCAGAGTCGGCGGCAGAGCTCAACGAAGAGCTCCCCACCACAACCGAGCGGCCCTCCCCCCCCAAACAGAGGGGGGATAGCGCACTGGAAGAGGCGATCTCAGCCCTCATCCTCCGTCTGCAGCAGCAGTTCGGAGAGAGGATTGAACGGATTATGGGGAGTGGTGGTGGTCTCTTGGTGCTAATGGAGCAGGTCGGGGCGGCAGACCACCAACAGCTGGAGGAGATCGCCCATCAGAGCGACCAGACGATGGGGCAGCAGATCCCGCTCGCCCTAATCGACACCCTGACTCTTCGCGGTCTGCAGCAGCTGGGAGATGGCTCCCCCCTACCCCAGGCAACCACCTACTTTGAGAACGCAAACCGCCCCCCTCCGCCCAGCAGAGGAGAGCGACTCCGCCAACAAGCGCTGGAGCGACTGGAGAGTGCCGCCCTCCTCCTGCAGCAGCCGGCAACCTCACCGGCAATGGAGCTCATCCTCTCTGCACTCTTGACCGCGGCCACCGCCCGAACACCATCCACCGAGGCGCATTCGGCCATCACCCGGGAGAGTGTCACCCTCTGGCTCCACACCCAAGCGCTCCCCAACCGCTGGCTCACCGCAGAGGAGGCTGCCTTGATTATGCGCGCCATCGGTCTTCAGCACGCGCCAGAACTCCCTCCGGAACTGGGGGCAGAGCTCCTTCGCGAGAGCCGACTGTTGGTCGAAAGTTTGAATTGACCTCTCCCTATCCTGAAAACGCTGGTTCCAACCGTCTTGGGTATAAGCCATGGCTGTGATACTATTTCACCCCTCTTCTGGGCGCAATGCCATTAAGTTAGGGATTACTGGGGGGCAAAAACCTTCGATAATCTCGCATCCTCTTCCTCTGTAGCGCAGGAACTATTGACCGCAATGATCACCACCATGCTTAAAGCCAAACTACACCGGGTTCGGGTCACGCACGCCGAGCTGGACTATGAAGGCTCCTGTGCCATCGACTCCGCCTGGCTTGAACTCTCCGGGATCCGCGAGTATGAGCAGATCGAGATCTACAATGTGACCAACGGTGAGCGCTTCTCCACCTATGCCATTCGCGCCGAGCGCCACTCCGGGGTGATCTCCATCAATGGCGCAGCGGCCCACAAGGCCGATCCCCATGACATTATCATCATCTGCGCCTATATCGGACTGTCGCAACAGGAGCTGGCCAACTACGCCCCGACCCTGCTCTACTTCGACGAAAAGAACCAACTGACCCGCACTGCGCAACAGATCCCGATTCAACCTAAAATCCGCAGTTGACCGCTACACACTTCCATCAACATAATGATTATACAATGAAATTCACAATATTTTCGCTTCACCTCTTGGGTGAGCTCCGCTACACCGAGAATGCCGCATTTGTGGCGGCGCATTGCGGCGTTACAACTCCTTGCAATAGAACCACTATTACGCGTCGTTGTGCCTTGCACT
>JADFYS010000196.1 GCA_015232955.1 Gammaproteobacteria bacterium | reverse complement strand
CGCATTTGTGGCGGCGCATTGCGGCGTTACAACTCCTTGCAATAGAACCACTATTACGCGTCGTTGTGCCTTGCACTGCACCGCCACAAACGCACCCTTCACGGTGTCCAACTGCGGATTTTAGGATTATCAAAAAAATCTGTTCACCACTGTGGATATGAGCCCTGATAGTAGATCAAGTTAGCGGTAGTGTCGAGGCGGTATTCCCCAACCCTTCCCACAATTACAAGGATGACTCGGCAGTTTCTGCTGCCATTAGCGCTTCAATCTCATCTGGATCCTTTGGCACGCCGTGGGACAAAATCTCATGGCCGTTGCGGGTTACAAGCAGGTTATCTTCAATACGGATGCCGATATTCCACCACTTTTTGGCGACCCGCTTACTGTTGGCGGGGATATAGAGACCCGGTTCGACGGTCAGTGTCATTCCCGGCTCGAACACCCGCCACTCATCCCCCACCTTGTAATCCCCCACATCGTGGACATCCATCCCCAACCAGTGGCCGGTACGGTGGAGATAGAACTTTTTGTAACTCTCGTTCTCGATTAGGCGGTTTAACCGCCCCTTCAGGATCCCCAACTCAATCAGCCCCGCAGTCAACACCTCGACCGCCGCTTCATGCGGCTGATTCCAGTGGTTTCCCGGCTGAACGGCAGCGATTGCCGCCTGCTGTGCCGCCAAAACGAGAAGATAGATCTCCCGCTGTGCGCGACTAAAGCGGCCACTCACCGGAAAGGTTCGGGTAATATCTGCAGCGTAATAATCATACTCTGCCGCCGCATCGATAAGCACGAGATCACTCCGTTTCAACCTCTTGTCATTATCGATATAGTGAAGGATACAGCCATTTCGCCCCCCACCCACAATCGAAGGGTAGGCGACAGAGCGCGCCCCCTGCGCCTGAAAGCTATAGAGCAGCTCCGCCTCAAGCTGATACTCATACATTCCAGGACGACAGCACGCCATCGCCCTGCGGTGGGCGGCAGCGCTAATCTCTGCCGCCCTACGCATCGTCTTGACCTCTACCGCGCTTTTAAAGAGACGCATATCATGCAGCATCTGATCCAGCGCGACAAACTCCCCCGGAGGATGGACACCCGAGCGAGACTGCTTGCGCAGCAGTTTAATCCACCCCATCACCCGCTGATCAAAATCTTCATTACACCCCATGGCGTAATAGACACGATCCCTGTTTTCGAGCAGGCCGGGGAGGATCTCATCAATATCGGTGATGGGGAAGGCGTCATCCGCACCATAATCGGCCTTGGCCCCCTCCAGTCCGGCCATGGCGCCGTCCCACGCCTCCTTCTTGGGATCGCTCTCCCGACAGAAGAGGAGAAACTCACCGTGCTCCCGCTGCGGCACGAGAACTGCGACCGACTCTGGCTCCCCAAAACCGGTGAGGTAATAAAAATCGCTGTCCGGGCGATAGGGGTAGTCGATGTCGCGATTGCGTTGACGCGATGGGGCGTTGGGCAGGATAGCGATACACTTCGCCCCCATTTGGCGCATCAACTGCTCCCTTCTCTGTTTAAACTCCTGCTTCTTCATCTTCTCTCCTCCCGCGCTCCACTACGGTATATACTCAGTATGTTCAGGTATCCTGGGTATCCGCAACAGCGAAAGATTATGACACCAATAAAGGGGTAGTGCAGCCTAGTGGAGCGTCTTATTCCCGGGGAGCGGGGGTGAATCCCCTACCAGCAGCTCATCGCGCAGGGCCAGAACCCCCATCCGTACATATTCAATAATCTCCTCCAGCGCCTGTTCATCGGCCTCATCATCGCCATCAAGGAGCGTGGTCTCATCGAGGCGGGATATATCGAGGAGATCATCGATAAGTTCACGGCTTACGGCAGAGAGGAGCTCTGGTCTAAACCGCTCATCACTACTCAACCCCAGAGTGAATCCCTGACACCACTGGCTCAGGGCCGTCATCCTTGTCTTGAGATCTGCACTATCTTCAGGAAGGAGCGGAGTGAAGGTGAGCATCGGCTCAGCAAGTGCCGCCTCAATCGCCCGTAGCTCAAGGAGCAGAGGGGCAACGGCCTCGGTATGGAGGCGGTTGTTGGGATCCAGCACAATTCCAAGGAGGGTCGGCCACTCCTCCAGAGGCGGAACCCCACGGCTGGAAGCGATCCCGCAAACCGTACCGTGAAACTCAAACAGGGGCAGCGACGACCCCAACTGCAACAGTAGTGATTCAAGAGAGGACGCTCTAGACTGTGACATCTTTATATAATTGACCCTGATGGTTGGGCGCTCTATAGTAATTGCCTTGAAGAAAAACGGTTACAATAGAGACAATGGATTCTTGAAGAGTTGATGGATGAGCAGGGTAAGGGTATTGTCCGCAGGAGTAAACCTGAAAAAGGAGATTCGATGGGCAAATACGGTATCATGGCAGGAGGAGAGCGCTCACAGCTCCTGTTTTTCCATCTGGAAAAACATCTGAAAACAGGGGGGAAATGCGGATGAATCTGAATGAACTGAGTAAATTTGAAAATACCATTGACCACCTGTTGCAGCAGATCAAAGATCTGCGTCAGGAGAACAGTTCACTGCGGAGCAATCAGCACAACCTCATCTCCGAACGGGGGCGCCTGATTGAGAAAAATGAGCGGGCAAGAAGTCGGGTCGAAGCGATGATTACCCGTCTCAAAGCGATGGAGATAGATTAAGTGACCACAGTGACCGAAAATCAGGAACAGATCCAGATCCTGGATCGAAATTACAACATCAGCTGCCCAGCGGAAGAGAAAGCCTCGCTTCACGAATCAGCCAACCTTCTCGATAAAAAGATGCGGGAGATACGAAGCAGCAGCAAAATCAGCAATGTCGAGCGCATTGCAATTATGGCGGCACTCAATATCGCCCACGACCTCATTAAAGAGCGACGCAGCGGCATGAGCCTAGAGGTGGTTGAGCGCCTAGAGAAGATATCAGGCAAAATCTCGCTTGCACTGGACGAAGAGTCGAAGTAGATTAGCTACGGGTCTTTTCTGCGTTGTGCGTGAACCACCGGGTATTTTCTTGAGCCTAATGTGTACCCGGGGAATATTTCGCTGTAGTTGTGTGCATGTCTGTTCATCAGAAAGCCTGATACTGCAGCTACTGTTCCCACTTGAACCAACCGGTTCAAGAACAATGGTGGCAACGGCAACGCGGTAAGGCCCACCCTTCTTACGCCCAAACCGGATTCAGAATCGTTCACAGAGTGAGCCGACAAGAGATAAGAGCACGGCTGAGAGAGGCGCGGCGCTCCCTCCCCCCCATCCAGCACAAACAGCGTTCACTCGCCATCTGCCAACAGATTATCCGTCACCCTCTGCTGCGTCGCAGCCAGAGAGTTGCCCTCTTTCTCAGCAATGACGGTGAGGTTGATCTCTCTCCTCTCATTCACCGCCTCCACGCTACCGGTAAACAGTGTTATCTCCCCTGCCTCGCCCCCGGCAGAGGGCACACCCTCTGGTTTGCCCCCTATCCCAACAGTGCCCGGTTACAGCCAAACCGTTACGGCATTGGTGAGCCGATAGCGACCAATAAGAGGCTCACCCCAATCTACACCCTCGATCTCGTGCTAATGCCACTGGTGGCCTTTGACTGCCACGGCAACCGCTTGGGGATGGGAGGTGGATACTATGATCGCAGCTTTGCCTATCTCCGCAAACGCAACCACTGGCAAAAGCCTCGACTCATCGGCACTGCGTTTGAGCTTCAGCAACTGGAAGCCGTCCCCCCCAGACCGTGGGATGTTGCAATGTCCGGTGTATTTACAGAGAGGGGATTTTTACCCAGAGAGAGCACTGAATAACAGAGAGAAAGAGAGCGGAAAGGTAACGGTGTAGTCAACAAGAAAAAGGCAGAAAAAAAGGGAGGAGGGTCTCCCCTCACTCCCTTCCACAAAGCAAGAGTGGCGGACGGTTACGCCGCAGCCTTGTTCTCAATCGCCTTGCTCTTTTCACCCTCAATCACACTCTTCTGTGCCGATGAACCAGCACTGCCGATGGCAATCTTTCGCGGTTTTGCCGCCTCGGGGACTTCACGCACGAGATCAATATGAAGCAGACCGTGCTCCAGTCTCGCACCGCTCACCCGCACATAATCGGCAAGCTGGAACTTGCGCTCAAAACTGCGTGTTGCGATGCCGCGATGGAGATAACGCTGCTTCTTCTCCTCTTCCACCGGCGCCTTGCGGCTACTAATGGTCAGGGTCGACTCGTGCGACTCAATCTCGAGATCATCCTCGGTAAAGCCGGCAACCGCCAGAGTAATGCGGTAATGATCCTCACCTGTCAACTCAATGTTGTAAGGAGGGTAACCGCTGTTGTCCTGACGCTGGGCATTCTCGAGCATTGAAGCCAGATGGTCAAAGCCAACGGCTGAACGAAAAAGAGGGGTAAAATCAAATGTGGTCATGGTCATATCCTCATAAAATATAAAGCAATATGGAAATTGGCGTTCTGAATGAACCGCCCCGTAGCAGGCCCGGTATCCGGCGCCTACAACGAGAAAATTAGGGATTGCGATGAGAGTTTCAAGAGTTTTTTGCAATTATTTTGGCATCCTTCATTAACCAGTTAACACTTTCCCACATCACACAGTGAACACGCAGAAATTCTTCTTGACCTCATAG
>JADFYS010000195.1 GCA_015232955.1 Gammaproteobacteria bacterium | reverse complement strand
TGGTCGTGCAACAAAACCATCCACTGCCACCACATTATCCAGCCGTTCCAGTACCGGGTCGACGCGAACCATATCGCCCGCTTTTAACTTCTCCTGTTCACCCCCTTGGTCGAGATTTACATCGAGCAGAATGCGATCACCATTCGCGGATATGCGTTCGATTATCACCCTTTGACGATAGGCTGTCGGTAACAGTCCGCCTGCGAACTCAAGCAGTTGCCCCAGATTCTCTTCCCCTTTTTTGACCTCATACAGGGCTGGTCTTACCACCTCTCCCGCAATACCGATCATCTTACCCACCGGAGGTACAAATAGGGTATCCCCTGGCTGCAGACGACTATCATCCGAAGTATCGCCCTGTAGCAGAAGATCGTAAAGATCGAATCGCGACACCACCTTACCTGCCCGCTTTAACTGAATATCACGCAGAGAGCCACTGGTGTTAAGACCACCTCCGGCGTAAAGTGAACTACTGATGGTTGAGAGTGCACTTACAGTGTAGCTTCCCGGACGATAGACATTCCCCAAGAGAAAAACTCGCATCGATCTGAGCTCTCCCATAGAGATGTTGACATTCACCCCCACCATCTGGCGCTGTATCTTGGCGGTCAGCTCCTTTTTCAACTCGTTGTAGGAGATCCCCGCCACAACCATACTCCCAATCTCCGGTAGCTGGATCTCCCCTCTGCGCGAGACCATCAGCTCATACTGCTCATTCTTCACCCCGTAAAGATAGAGCCTGACGCTATCACCAGGGCCAATAATATAGTTGGCAGGGATAGGAATATCGGTCACCGGGGCAAAGCTAGTGGTCTCGCCAGCAAAAATTTCATAGCCATAGGGTTTCAATACCTCCCTTTTGGCAACCTCTTGTTTCGCTTCAATCTCTAGCTTTTCATCGCCTAGCCGAGAATCCTCTCGCAGGATCACCTTATTACGCTGACGATTCTCCTCACCCCACACTTCTCGCGTAACTACAGCTGTCTCTGGAGCCAGCGTCTCTTTTCCGCCAACCCCCCCCTTTACAGACGACCCACCATATTGGTTCATCAAAGCGGCCTGCTGCGCCGGAGAGAGCGCCTTAAACGCCTCTATCTGTGCCTGTGTAGGGGTTGCCGCCTGGGCAGAGATAGAGAGAAAAAGGACAAAAAGATGAAAGAAAACAGCAAGGAGAGTTTTTGACATAGTGACCGTAGGATTAAGTTTAGAGAAGGATATAGAGAAGAGACTATATAACAGATAAAGCAGGGGGATTCGCCAGAATCAACCCTGATCGAGGCAGACGCGGTTACGCCCCCCCTCTTTGGCCTGATAGAGTGCCTTATCGGCGCGCCCGAAGACCGTGGTGCTATCATCTCCCTCGCGGAACTGGGCCAGACCACAGGAGATGGTGACGGGGACCCGCTGATTATGAAAGTGAAACTCACACGCCTCTACCGCCTGACGCAGTACATCGGCGACATGTTGGCCGTTTTCGAGATCAGTTCCCGGCATTAGCAGCACAAACTCTTCCCCGCCAAATCGGGCAAAAAAGTCGGTGTCCCGAATCTTGCGGCTCAACACCTTGGCGACCACGGTCAACACCTTATCTCCCGCCTGATGGCCGTAGGTGTCATTGACCGATTTAAATTTATCGATATCCCACACCGCGATACAGAGGGTAGAGCCATACCGCTGCCAGCGGTGCTCCTCCTGCTCCAGCCGCTCGTTATAGGCGAGACGGTTGGGAACACCGGTGAGGGGATCGACATACGCCTGCTTCCGCTCCGACTCCAGCGTCTTATGGAGCTTGCTCGATTCACTCTGCAGCAGACTGACCTTGCGATTCAACAGCTTGACCTGTTTTTCTGCCTCTTTTATCCGTGTCGTCTCAACCTGCTGAAAGGTCTCCATATGTTGACGGATGGTGTCGATTCGATCCTGAATACTATTTTTCAGTGCGGGGAAATCCTCTGCCTCATCCATCGAGTAGGAGATACCATCGACCTGTTCGCCCACATTGCGATTAAACTCCACCCCATTCTCAAAGGTGGCTCTGTGCGCCTGATACCCCCCTTTGATATCGATATCTATCGCCTGCAGCCGCTTGGTCATCAGCTTCAGAAACTGCTCCAGCTCACCCTTCTCGCGCTGTGCATGGCCCTGAATCTTACGCAGAAGTTCCGCAATCGCTCCGATAATCGGCTCGATGGCACCGCTACGGTTCCACTTCACCAGCTGCGCCTTAATCTCCTCAAACTCCTCATTCCAGTCGGCGGGGATATCGAGCTGCTCCATTAGACGGATGAGCACCTCATGGGGGGGTAACCCCTCCAGCTCCGCCTGGTCGAGCAGTACTCCACTCTGCTGGAGCAGGAGATGGATATCGTCCACCAGGACCAGTAGCTCCGCCTCCTGCTGACTCTGGTTGAGGTAGATTGAAAGGGTCTCGCTTTCGGGGCGGTCACTCAGAAACTGGGCGATAAAACGCGACAAAATCCGCTTGGCAAGGGCGAGGGAGTGGCTGTTGTCATCCCCTCTCCCCTTCCCCTTGAGCAGACCGCCCATCACCCCCTGGCGTTCCCCACTCTCCCCATCCCCTTCGAGTTGGGTAAAGATATCCTCAAGCAGATCCATAAACGCCCGAAGTTGTGCCGTCTCCCCCTCATTCTGCTCCAGACGGTGGGAAAAACTTTTGACAAACGGGCGGACCGAGAGCGGGAAGTGGGTCGACTGGATCACCTCTTGCAATGCAGTAGCGATCCCGCTTCCGCCGCTATCGACCTCACCCTGCTCGTCATCGAGGCGAAGAATGGTCTGCGAGATGGAGTCGATGAGCGGTTTAAGCTCATCGCTACGCACCCCTTCGCGGATCGCTGTGCGTAGCTTTACCAGCTGTTGGCTAAGTGAGGCGTGGCTGCCATCAGCGGTCAGGGTGAGGCGAGAGATACATTGCCGCAGCAGCCCTTCAGTCGCCTGCCACCGCTCCTCTTTCTGCTCCAGCTCATCAAGACGCTTCAGATATTTCTGTTTCCACGCCAACGCCTCACCACTCTCCTGACTACTCACCGCTCTCTCCTTCTGCTCTGCTCATACCCCCTCCGATACCGTTAAGGCTGGTTCTGATGCTCTTGCTCAACCAGATAGGAGACGATCTGCAGAAGCCGCTCATAAGAGCCTGCAGTTGGACCATCAATGCGGTACTTGCCGTTGACCAGCATCACCGGCACCCCGGTAATCCCCGATTTGGCAGAGATGTCGGCCGCCCGGTTGACCCGGGTCTTGACCGCAAAGGAGTTAAACGCCTTATCAAAATCGGCAGCACTCACCCCAAAGCCCTCAAAGAATGTCTGCAACGACTCGCGGGTTTTAAACTGCTTACGCTGAACATGCATCGCATCAAACAGCGGTTGGTGGATTGTATCCATCATCCCCAGAGCATCGATGGTGTAGAAGGCTGTGGCGTGAAGATGCCAGTCGGGATTATTAAAGATGGCCGGCATCTGCTTAAAATCGACATAGTCGGGTACCTTCCCGAGCCATGTTTTGACATCGGGATCAAAACGGAAGCAGTGGGGGCAGCCGTACCAGAACATCGCGACCACCTCCACCTTACCCTCCCCCCCGGCCGGTAGCGGCGGCATAATCCGATGGTAATCTTTACCCTCTTCATAACGGGTTTCGGCACAAGCCACCCCAGCAGAGAGGGAGAAAAAAAGCAGTAACAGCAGGGCAAATGGTCTCTTCACAAAGGACTCCTCGATTCAATTTACGGTTGATTATCTCATTTTATGGCGGTGATGCCACTACTGATGTGGAAAAAATGATCATCCCGAGTAGTGACGGTAGTATGATCGCTGCCCTGATAACCTCAGGCAACCACAGGAGCAGGAGCCATATGAATAGTCAAAGCGAATCCCCCCTCAGCCAAACCGCAGCGTGGCAAGCCCTCGCCCGTCACGCCTCCGGCTTTGCAGACACCGGGATCTCATCGCTCTTTAAGCGGGACCCTGAGCGCTTTGAAAAGTTCAGCCTCCACCACCACGGTATCCTCTTCGACTACTCCAAAAACCTGCTCACCACCGAGACCCTGAAACTGCTCATTGACCTCTACCAGCAGGCGGGGGTTGAGGCGGCGACTAGCGCGATGGTTGCAGGAGAGAAGATCAACCACACCGAAGGCCGGGCCGTACTCCACATGGCGCTACGCGGCAACGGCCGCCACCCCTTTCGCAGCGATGGAGAGGAGGTGGCGTCAAAAGTGGCTGCAGTCCAGGCACAGATGGCGTCATTTGTCGAACGGGTCAGTTCTGGCGAGTGGCTCGGGTTTAGTGGTAAACCACTCACCCATCTGATTAATATCGGCATTGGTGGTTCAGATCTCGGACCACACATGGTGTGCGAGGCGCTTAAACCGTACGCCAGAGCCGGAGTACAGGCCGATTTTGTCTCCAATGTCGATGGCACCCATCTCGCCGAAGTTCTCAAACGGGCCGACGCCGGCCAGACCCTGTTTATCATCTCCTCCAAGACCTTCACCACTCAAGAGACCATGACCAACGCCAACAGCGCCCGCCGCTGGCTGATTGAACGGCTCGGTAGTGAAGCTGCAGTCGCCAACCACTTTGTTGCTGTCTCCACCAACCTCGAGGCGGTCGAGCAGTTTGGCATCCACCCCGACAATATGTTCCGCTTCTGGGAGTGGGTAGGA
>JADFYS010000194.1 GCA_015232955.1 Gammaproteobacteria bacterium | reverse complement strand
CTTCGGCATCCATGCCTTCGTTGTACTGCACCGCCACAAACGCACCCTTCACGGTGTCCAACTGCGGATTTTAGGATCATGGGTAAGTTTGGGTTATACCCCGGTGGTGTCCACAGCCTGAACTGATTGAACAGCCGCGGTGTTCCTGTTTCCGGATCCATCTTCAGCGACACCACCGGCCACATCGACGGTGATGTCAGTAGTGCTATTGGTTGAGGGGGTGACCTCCAGGGTGTAGCTCTGCGCATTAACTTCAGTAAATGTTCCCTTTGTTCCACCTGTGACCGTAATATCATCGCTTGTGAAGCCAGTCACATCTTCCGAGAAGGTGAAGCTAAAGGTGACATTTCCGGTTGCAACACCAAATGTATCATCCGTAATCGTTACCGAGGGTGCCTCACTGTCGATGGTAATGCCATTGCTGGATGGCTCGCTCAGGTTGCCGGCAACATCGACAGCGTAAAGATGATAACTGCCGTCATTCAGACCGCTCAAATCAAGGATAACACCGGTATCGACTGCGGTTAGTGCCACCGAGTTCCACAAATTGCCCGCCGCACCGGTGATGTCAGCGGTTGTAGTCACCGATACGGTGTCGTTGACCAGATATGCACTTCCCGTTTCTGTCGCCTGAGCCAGGATATCTTTTGCATTCGATGTTGTCTTTAGCGTGCCGTCAGCGTTAACAGCCTGAAAGTAAAAGCTGTAATCTTGGTAGTCAATATTGCCTCCTTTCCAGGCAACGACAGATTGGCCACTGTCGTTGAGCGTGGTGATAACGGGTTGTTCAGCACGGACTGCACTGATGTCAGCCGGTGCCAGCTTTACAGCGCTACCTGATGGTGTGGCATCGGCATTGAAGTGTTGGAGATAAATATCAGAGCCGTCTGTATGCTGTCCTTCCCAAACAATGATATAGCCCCCGGAATCACCTACAGCAGTTATCGTTGCACCCTGGTCATAATCCGTAACACTGGCAGATGCAAGCTTAACGATACTACCTACGATGTTGTAATCACTATCCATCTGTTGAAGATAGATCCTGTTGTCATCGTTACTGTCCTTGCCCCTCCAGACAACTGCGAAGCTCTTGTCATTTCCAATAGGCGTGATAGCAGTGACTGTGTCGCCACCACTGCTGTTATCGCTGGCTTCGAGTTTAATCTGGTTAAAACCTGTTGTGGTTCCATCCGCATTAAAGCGCTGCATAAATCCGCTACTTTCAGATACCCCTGAAGTGGATTCATCCGCACCCCATACCACAACAAAGTCGCCGCTGTTGCCAATGGCGATGATTTTGGGGCCAAAGTTGTCACGGGTTGTATTCTCTGCCCTAAAGGCGATTTGCGACCCAGTTTTATTGCCCGAGGCATCGAATCGTTGTACCTGAATTAACCGCGTGTAGCTGTTGTCGGCGTCCGGGTCCGGCCATTGTCCCGTCACCACAAAGCTACCATCAGCAGCTGTCGCAGCGAGCGCTAGGGAATACATCTCCATTTGCACTGGATCTGTTGTGGTGCGCGAGCCATCTGAGTTAAAGCGTTGTAGATAGCCGTGGACATTGCCATAGCTTGCGTTATAGCCGTTCCAGCTGACGACAAAGGCGCCATCGGCCAGACCGAGAACATCCGGTTGTATGTCTTGTCCATCCGTTATTCCCGTAGCCTCCAGTAGTTCGATACTGCCCTCCTTTGCACCGCTGGCGTCAAATCTCTGCGCAAAGATGCTGAGGTCGCCATCACTATCTTCACTCTGCCATACCACAACGAACGCGCCACTGTTACCCAATGCAGCAACCTTGGGGTATTGATCCTGAGTGTTGGTTGTGTTTGTACCTTCGAGCTTAATCCGGTCCCCTTCTGGTTGTCCATCGATGTCAAATTTTTGAACATAGATGCTAGAGTTTATCCAGTTACTACCATCCTGACCCAACCAGACCACGACAAAATCACCATTGGAGCCGACATTTTTAACGACAAGAGAGCGAATTTGCCCCGTGGCGTACTCCTCGTTGGTTAGTTTTGACACAAATGTTTTTGAAACTTCGCTAAGTGTTGCTGTCGATGCGTCAGTATCTATGGTGACCGTGGCCCCCAGTTGGCCAGGGTCGCTGACATTTCCTGCCGTATCCGTCTGCTGAACGAGAATATTGGCAGCGAGGTTGGTTCCGTTGCTGAGTTCAAAACTACTGTTGACGCCATTGTTCCAGCTACTACTACCACCATCAAGACTGTATTGCCAGCTCGCACTGGTCTCCAGCTCTCCCACATTGACGGTGGCATCATTGGTGATGTTGTCGACACTGCTTGCACCGGTATCGCTGTTGAGTGATAGCGTCGGTGCGACTGGTGGCGTCGTATCGGGGATGAGGGTATTGACCGGTTGCACATGTTGCGAGGCCGCGATATTTGTCTTGGCTGAGGCGCCAGTGACCACCCCAGCGGCGACATCAACGGTGATATCGTTGCTGCTGTTGTCGTCAGGGGTGACAATTAAGCTGTATTCGCTGCCACTAATCTCGGTGAAGGTCCCCTTTGTACCCCCTGCAATGATAATGTCGTCCACGGTGAAATCGGTAACCGGCATTGAGAAGGTAAAGGTGTAGAGGAGCGCAGAGGTTGCGTCGCCAATGGCGTTATTGGTAATGAGCAGCGACGGCATGGATAGATTTACATCGTAACTCTCACCGGAAGTGAAACCCGTCTGTAACGGATTGCTTGCCAGATCGAGAATGGTTGCGCTCTGAGGTACGGTTAAGGCGACGCTCCCTTCTCCTGCAGATACCTTCACCGCGACCGCATAGAGGTCGTTCTCACCTGTGACGGCATCAATCACCGCAGTAACCCCACTGTCAGATTGAAGTGCGAAATCGGCCATCTCGACACCTGTCACCTTCTCAGAGAAACGGACATTAAATATCAGGTCACCGCTGTAATTGGTCTGTGCGCTATGGCGCGTAATCTCGCTGACTGTCGGACTGGTTTTGTCGATGATGTAGCCGCCAAATTGCTCGGTACCCCAATCTGTCAAGCGGTTACCTTGCAGATCAATGGTCTCTAACTGTCCATCATGAAGCTTGAGTTGCAGTTCGCCCTCGCCAACATAACCCTCCACAGTCAGGGTGTAGCGACTATTCTCACCCACTGCACTAATTGCCAGGTTATCCAGGTTAAAATGGTGGTTACTGTCGAGGACGGTGAAGTCACTGCTATCTAACTGGAGAGCCTCACTGAACTCGATCTCAAAGCGAACGGTATCGGCATTGGTGCTCGCGCTATCCAGTAGTGTTATGGAAGAGATCTCCGGTGGGGTGGTATCTGCAGTGCCTGTGCCATCCGCTGTACCATCCCAGTAGATGCCAGCCAGGTTTCTGATGTTGTTGTCCGGAGCTATTTTCGAGCGGAAGTGGGTCAGTTTTTCAGTGGCCCCTTTCACCTGATAGTAGTGTATGTAACTATCTGTTTTTGGTGACACGCTCCAGTAATAGGCGTCATAAGTTTGATTGGCTTGAATAGCGATCTCATGGTCAAAGTCACCTGCATCGAGATCGGAAACTTCCTGAGAAAAATAGACATATTCTCGAGCCTCCTCGGCGTTGACCTGAACTGTTTCAGTATAAAGAACTCGGGGTGGTGTATCCAACAGTAAGTACTCTTGCTGTAGGCGATGCAATTCGGTGGTTAGCATACCGCCACCATCACTGGACTGAATATCGTTGCCAGCGGCGATAGCCAGATTCAGGCGGCCCTCTCCGGAGATATTGTGAGCATAGACATAATAGGAGGATTGCAGAACAGGGGTCGTCGGATCCTTGCGGACGCTTAGCAGCGTTTGTTGAAACGGCTCTACCCGTGTAATCTCGGCAACGGCACTACCTTCCGCGGCAAGGGTAAAGTCATCTGTAGTAACATTGGCGACAGCCATATCGAAGGTTACAAGCCACTTTAGCTCGTTATCCTCATTAGAGTTCACCACGATTTGGGGGCGTAGTTTCGACTGACCTGCCGTTGGAATCATCTGCGCATCCATCGCTTGTAGAACAGGGTGACTCTCTTCCAGATTAAAGGCGATTGCATTGGGGGATAGAGAGTTACTACTGCCGGGGTTTGGCAGTGTAAAGTCCATCCCCCCCTTGCTCTGTAATACCGTGTCGGCGATGACCAGTGCATTTGTCGAAGCGTAGTCCAGTGTATCTGTCTGCCAACCCGTCTCGAGCGAGAGGGAGAATTCAAGACGGGTGTAAGTTTGTGACTTCCAGTTGTAGGGAGGAATTAAACCGGCCTCTACCAACTTGTCACCAACTCGCATAAGGAGATGAGTCTTTCCGGAGATTTTGTCTATAGTGAATGGCTCAGAGAAGTTTATCTGAACGATAATCTCGCTCCCTTGGGTTAATTCAGATGGTAGTAGAGCGGATACACTGCTCACCGCACTTATCCTTTCGCCACAATTTACCACACCATTCAGGTCAACAAGGGTCTCTGCCGGTACCACGAAATCGCTTTGCCCCACGACCATACTTTTATCAAATCCACGCTCGCCTTGCGCTAAGGGGACTCCCTGACCGATCATGGATAAAAATTGCTGAGGGAAATCGTAGTTGATGGTTGCGGTAATTTCACCTATATGGACATGTGGGGCATAACTGCTTTCGAATCTGTAGTTCTGTTTAATACTGGTTAGCGAAACCGTTTCCCCCTGCAG
>JADFYS010000193.1 GCA_015232955.1 Gammaproteobacteria bacterium | reverse complement strand
CCATGGGTTAGAACGAATTTGCCCTGAGTATCTTGGGTATAGAGTTGATCCCCGCTGATGGAGAGAGGATAATTCGCCGCTTCTCTTCTCTGTTCAGGATGCACTACCTTTCGTGTTCTCTCTTCGTCTTCTGCTACTCTTCACCGCTGTTACTCTCTATGGCTGCGCTTCGGTCAACGGTCCTGGGACGAGTCAGGGGGGGGCGGAGAATGACCCTTACGAATCGTTCAACCGTTCTGTTTACCGCTTTAACGACAGCTTTGACAATGCGGTGTTCAAACCTGTCGCGATTGTCTGGCGCGACTATATACCGCGTCCGCTGGACGATGCGGTCACCAATTTTTTCAGCAACCTCGATGACATCTCGGTCTTTATCAACGATCTCCTCCAGCTCAAATGGTCCCAGAGTATTGCCGATCTCGGCCGCTTTAGCATCAACTCAACCCTGGGGATCTTTGGCCTGATCGATGTCTCCAGCCGTCTCGGGCTAGAGAAGCACGAAGAGGATTTTGGTCAGAGTCTCGCCTACTGGGGCGTTAACAGCGGCCCCTATCTGGTCTTACCCTTTCTCGGCCCCAGCAACCTGCGTGATGCTACCGGCAGAGGTGTCGATTGGGGGGTAGAGAGTCAGATCATCCAATACGATACCAACAGAACCCAACTCCAGTCTCTTGCCATCTACGCCATCGATACCCGTGCCGACCTCCTCCACACCACCACGGTGCTCGAGGAGAGCGGTGCCGACAACTACACCTTTATCCGCGAGGCCTATATGCAGCAGAGGAACTACCTCATTCATGATGGCAAGCCCCCTGAACCCTCTTTTGACGATCTTTTTCTGGATGAACTCCCCTAGTCATGATTCTTGAATCAACACTTGCCATCATTGCCGGTTTTGCCCTGCTGGTGTGGGGGGCAGACCGATTCGTAATGGGGGCCTCGGCCACTGCCTCTAACCTCGGGGTCTCCCCCCTTATCATCGGCCTGACCATCGTCGGCTTTGGCACCTCGGCACCAGAGATGCTGGTCTCGGCCATCGCCGCGGCCTCTGGCAACCCCGACCTCGGTATCGGCAACGCGATCGGCTCCAATATCACCAATGTTGGCCTGGTACTGGGGGTGACGGCTCTCATCTCCCCGCTCGCAGTCCACTCTAAAACTCTGAAGCGGGAGTTTCCGATCCTCATCCTCATCATCCTGTTTACTCTGGCTCTAATCGTCGACGGGGATATGAGCCGAAATGATGGCATGACCCTCCTTATCGGCCTTTTTCTCCTCATGTCCTGGATGGTATGGACCGGGCTACGGGAACACCACGGCGATCCAGATGACCCGATGGAGAGTGAGTATAGTGATGAGATTCCTTCTAATCTATCTACAGCCGTTGCCCTCACCTGGCTCTTTGTCGGTCTCTTTATTCTCCTTGGAAGTTCGCGCATGTTGGTGTGGGGAGCGGTCAATATCGCCCACTGGCTCGGGGTGAGTGATCTCATCATCGGCCTCACTATCGTCGCCATCGGCACCAGTCTGCCAGAGCTGGCCGCTTCGGTGATGAGCGCCATCAGAGGGGAGCATGATATCGCCATTGGCAATGTCCTCGGCTCAAATATGTTCAACCTGCTGGCGGTACTGGGACTCCCCGGGGTCATCGCTCCCACAGCTATCAGCAACGAGATCCTCTTTCGCGACTACGCCCTGATGATACTCCTGACCCTTCTCCTCTTTATTATGGCGTACGGCTTTCGGGGACCGGGCAGGATCAACCGCATAGAGGGGGGAATACTCTTGCTCATCTACTCCGGCTATCTCGGCTTCCTCTATCTCTCTCATCAGTGATACAGACGGTCAATAGTGTGATCCGTAGCAGTAATGACGATCTCCTGAAGCTGGGTCAGAAGGTGTTACAGGAGGAGGCCGAAGCCCTCAACCACCTCTGCCAGCAGCTGGGCACCCCCTTTATCGACGCCTGTCACCTGATTCTCGCCTGTCACGGTCGAGTGGTGGTCACCGGAATGGGGAAGTCGGGTCATATCGGTGGCAAGATTGCGGCAACCCTCGCCAGTACCGGTACCCCCGCCTTTTTTGTCCACCCAGGGGAGGCGAGCCACGGTGATCTCGGGATGATTACCGGTCAGGATCTGGTGCTGGCACTCTCCAACTCCGGTGAGACCGACGAACTGATCACCATTCTCCCCCTTATCAAACGGTTGGGGGTCCCCCTCATCGTTATGAGTAGCCGCCCCACCTCCCGCCTCGCCACTGCTGCGTCGGTCCATATCCATATTGATATCAAAGGCGAAGCGTGTCCACTCGGTCTGGCACCCACCACCAGCACCACGGCAACACTGGCGATGGGAGATGCTCTGGCGGTCGCCCTACTCGAGGCGCGTAACTTTTCTGAAGAGGATTTTGCCCGCTCTCACCCCGCCGGTTCTCTCGGGCGGAGACTGCTGTTACGGATTGAAGATCTGATGCACCGCGACGACGCCACCCCCATCACCCACAGTAGCGCCATGCTCAGTGACGCCCTGCTGGAGATCTCCGCCAAGGGTCTGGGAATGACCACGGTGATTGACTCAGAGGGTCGGCTGCAAGCTGTGTTTACCGACGGTGATCTCCGTCGCCTCCTCGACCACGGAGAGGTCAACATTCAGAGACTACCACTCTCAGAGGTGATGATTCGCAACTGCACCGCGATCCGTCCCGAACAGCTTGCTGCAGATGCATTACAGTTGATGGAGGAGAGGAGAATCAACGCCCTGCCGGTGGTGGATGGAGAGAATCGGGTGATCGGGGCGATCAATATGCACGATCTGCTGCAGGCCGGCGTAGTCTAGAGCCGAAATGAGAGAGAAACCGCTGTTGACGATGAATTTATGCCGCACTCTCGTTAGAATGGAACCTCCTCGGATCAACGGTTCATCATCATGACGACTCAACAAGAGAACAGGGTACAACTTCTGCAGCGGTGCGCGGCCATCAAATTGGTGGTATTTGATGTCGATGGCGTTTTAACCGACGGTACCCTCTTCCTTGGCGATGATGGTCAGGAGTACAAAGCGTTTTACGCCCGGGACGGCCTCGGGATGAACCTTCTCCAGCGCTGCGGAGTCACCATCGGTATCATCACTGCCCGCCAATCCAGTGTCGTCCGTCTGAGAATGGAGAGCCTCGGGATCACCCACCTCTATCAGGGACAGGAGGAGAAGCTCCCCGCTTTTGAGCAGCTCCTCGCCAAACTTAACCTCAAACCGGAAGAGAGCGCCTATGTCGGAGATGATCTGATTGATCTTCCCACTATGCGCCGTGCCGGAGTTGCCATCGCTGTCGCCGATGCCCATCCCCTGTTAAAAGAGCATTGCGACTGGGTCACCCCCCGCAACGGAGGGAGAGGTGCCGCCCGTGATGTCTGTGATCTGATTATGGAGGGGCACGGTTTGATGGCACAGGTGATCGCAGGCTATCTGCAGTAGATGACCCAAGCCAGAGTCTGCTGCCCCCACTTCTGGCAAAAAATGAAGCCGTATGGGAGCCGCTGGTTTTGAATGGTCGCCTCTTCACCCTAGCTGCCATCGTACTCATTGTTGCACTTTATAACTATGTTGAGCGTCGCCACCCCACCACCGAGACCGCAACAGTGAACACAGCCAACCTTCCCGACTACACCATGACCCGGGTAGAGATCACCACCACCGGTGACAGTGGCGCCATCCATGACAAGATCGAGGCAGATGAGCTGATCCACTACCCGGCCAGCGATGATGAGTGGCAAGGGCGGGTGGAGCTGAGTCAACCACGCATGGAGATCTTCTCACAAGGGGGGGATACCCATTGGCGTCTGGAAGCGACACGAGGAGAGCTTTTCGGACGAAGCAGGGCTTTATTGCGCGACGGGGTCACCATCACCGCTGTGGATCCGGCAGCGGAGGGAGACGCCATCATCACCACTTCCGCGCTGGAGTACCGCTTTCATTCTCAACTACTTGAAAGTGAAGGGGCGATCAAGCTTCGCTCACCACAGATGAATCTCTCCGCCGGTGGTCTCCAGTTGGACATGCGTCGGGATCAGATCACTCTTCATCACGGCGTTCACGGAAAATATCATGAACCTTAACCAGCGACGGCTACTCCCACTCATCCTATCTCTCTTCCCCTTTCTCTGCTTCGGAGCGGAAGAAGAGGATTCGCCCCCCCCTCCCCTTCCCATCTCTATTGAGTCTGACAGCGTCACTCTCGACAAGCAGCACGGTATCAGCCGCTATCTGGGGGGGGTTCTCCTAGAACAGGGGGAGATCTCCTTCCGCTCAGATGAGCTTTTAATCGAACAGCGAGAGGGGGAAGTGACAGAGGTGGTCGCCAGCGGTTCGCCTGTCACTTTTGAGCGAAAAAGTGCCCCCCGACTCTACGCCAAGGCGCAAAAACTCCACTATGCAGCGACCGAGGGGGTCATTACCCTCACCGGAGATGCGCTGCTCCAGCAGGGGGGAGACCGCTTTGAGGGCGAAAAAATTCGCTACTACATCCAAAACAACCGAATCGAGGCGAGTAGCGGCACCCCCTCTCAGAGCCAGGAGAGAAGCCGGGTACGGGTCACCCTTCAGCCTCGCCCCGAAAAGGGTAGTGGAGTCCCCTAAGCCTAAAATCCGCTGTTGACCGCTGCACATATCAATCAACATAATGATTATGCTATGAAATTCACAATATACCTGCTTCACTTATTGGGTGAACACCGCTACACCGCGA
>JADFYS010000192.1 GCA_015232955.1 Gammaproteobacteria bacterium | reverse complement strand
GAGAAGAAGGCGGGCCGATGTGATAATGCCGTCACACCCCTCCTTCTGCACCCCCGGTAGTCCACCGAGAAACTTGTTGGTCACATCCTTGCCGAGGCCGGGACGACGCAGCTCCGCTGGCGTGAGGAGGATCTCCTCCGGCTCTGCCGCAAGGTGGAGAAAGTAGTCACGGTAGCGGCTCACCCGAAAACGGATCTGCTGCTGAAGATGGATCTTCCCCAAATTGTGGTTGAGCCGTTCCACCTCGAGCCACTCTCCCCCCGGGGTCACCATCCGCCATGAGACGAGATTGTCGAGGGTGGTTCCCCACATCACCGCCTTCTTCCCCCCAGCATTCATCGAGATGTTACCACCGATGGTGGATGCGTCCTGCGAAGTGGGATCCACGGCAAAGGTGAAACCGGCAGCTTCCGCCCGCTCGGCAACCCGTTTGGTCACCACCCCTGCACCCGCCTCGACCGTCATCACCTCGGCTGCAACTCCTGGCAGGGTTGCTGGGAGAACCGCACCGAGCTGATCGAGCTTTTCGGTATTAATCACCGCAGTCTGGGGAAAGAGGGGGACCGCACCCCCGGTATATCCGGTCCCACCACCCCGTGGAATGATGGTCAGACCGAGGGCGATGAGCGCATTCACCAGCGGCTGAATCTCCTCTTCACGGTCGGGGGTGAGCACCACCATCGGCAGCTCTACCCGCCAGTCGGAGGCGTCGGTCACATGGGAGACCCGGGCCAGCCCGTCGAACTGGATATTATCACTCCGGGTGAGGGGGGAGAGGGCGTGAAGCAGACGCAGACGGTCACTGCGCAGCGCCTGGATCGCCTGTTCAAAGTCACTGATGGCGACCCGAGTCCGCTCTGCCAGAACCAGTGCCAACTGGTTACCATCGGCACGGGCGACGATCTGATCGAGACGGTGCTGGAGGGCGTGGGCAAGGGAGTTCCAGCGCCTGGGGTTCTCCAGCAGATCATCCTGAATAAACGGATTGCGCTGGATCACCCACATATCCCCCAGAATCTCAAAGAGCATCCGCGCCGATCGCCCCGTAACCCGCTCTCCCCGCAGTTGGCTCAGGATCTGCCACATCTCCTCCCCGAGAAAGCGGATCACGATCTCGCGATCAGAGAAGGAGGTGTAGTTATAAGGGATCTCGCGAATGCGTTCGTTCACGCTACCCCCTAATGAGAGCAGAAATTAAAGGCGAAAGAAAAAGAGATAGAGCCAGAGCCGGACAGCGTGAGATGCGTCTATCGTCTGGAGCGAAGCCCGTGGGTGCCGAATCAGTGCTCGGCGGAGCAGAAGACGCTACGCATCATACTGATCAGCTGCAGGGTACGGGCATCGACCATTTTGTAGTAGACCCGGTTGGCGTCCTTACGCGAGGAGAGGATCCCCTTATCACGCAAAATTGCCAGGTGTTGCGAGATATTACTCTGCGAGGTCCCTACCCGCTCCACAATATCCTGAACACTTATTTCATACGGCCCGAGCGTACAGAGGATCTTAAGGCGCAGAGGGTGCGACATCGCCTTCAGTGCCCGCGAGGCGCGATCAATATCGGGGTCATGCATCACCAACGGTTCTGACTCGGTTACACTCATCAATCAACCCTTCTTTATCATTAATGTGATTATCATGCGTTTCCGGCTGGATCAGAACTGTCGAACCGTTACGCGCTCACCTACTTCCTGCACTATACCCAAGAAACATGAACCCTGAAAACGCTGGTTCCAGAAAGGCGATAAGGGCGACTCACGCCCAAAAACTGCCCAAGGTGGGGTAAAAGCGCTACAATAACCGGTAGTCCTGCCCCTGTAACTGCATTTCGCTCTATTCTAATACATTAATAGAGTCGGTTGTAGAGAAAAAAGAGGCGCCACCCCCTGCCACCCCGAGTCGTCACCACAGAGCCGATACAACTGCCATGAGTTCCCCACTCCGTTACCGCCCGCTCCTCCTTATCATCCTCGATGGATGGGGCCATTCGGAGCAGACACAGTGGAACGCCATCCGGCAGGCAGAGACCCCTTTTTTCGACGAAATCTACGACCGTTATCCCCACACCCTGATTAGAGCATCCGGTGCCGATGTCGGCCTACCGGGAGAGCAGATGGGAAATTCCGAGGTCGGGCACCTCAATCTCGGTGCAGGTCGGGTGGTCTATCAGGACCTGACCCTCATTAGCCGCCACATCAAAACCGGCGCGTTTTTCACCAATACCACCCTCACCGAACCGGTCGATCTCGCCATCGCCAGCGGCAAGGCGGTCCACATCCTCGGCCTCCTCTCCCCTGGAGGGGTCCACAGCCACGAACAGCATCTCCATGCGATGATCCGTCTCGCTGCAGAGCGTGGTGCCGAGCGGATCTATCTTCACGCCTTTCTGGATGGCCGTGACACCCCTCCCCGCTCTGCCGCATCCTCCATTGCCGCCACCGAAGCGGTGATAAAGGGGCTGGGACGGGGTGAGATCGCCTCTATCTGCGGTCGTTACTTTGCCATGGATCGCGATCACCGCTGGGATCGGGTGGAGAAGGCGTACCAACTTCTCACCGAAGGGAGGGGCAGCTATCGCGCAGCTTCGGCGCAAGAGGGGCTGGAGATGGCCTACGCCAGAGACGAAGATGACGAGTTTGTCCAGCCAACAGCGATCACCACAACCGCAACCGGCAGTCGGATCGAAGATGGTGATGTGGTCATCTTTATGAACTTTCGGTCGGATCGCGCCCGCGAGCTGACCCGGGCCTTTATCGAGACGGAGTTCAGCGGATTTCCCCGGGAGCGAAGGGTAAAGCTGGGGGCGATGGTCTCGCTCACCCGCTATAGCGATGAGTTTGCCATCCCCGTCGCCTACCCACCACAGAGACAGCGCAACGGTCTTGGGGAGTATCTCTCCAATCGTGGCTACCACCAGCTACGCATCACCGAGACCGAGAAGTATGCCCACCTCACCTTCTTCTTTAATGGTGGGATCGAGGAGCCTTTTGATGGTGAGGATCGCATTCTCATCCCCTCTCCGCAAGTGACCACCTACGATCTCAAACCGGAGATGAGCGCCCCCGAGGTGACGGCTCGTCTGCTGCAGGCGATTGCAGAGGGGCATTACGATGTCATCATCTGCAACTTCGCCAACTCCGATATGGTCGGACACACCGGCAAGATGGAGGCGGCAATTCGCGCCATAGAGACGATAGACCACGCCCTCAGCCGCATTCACCAGGCGGTTGCGGCTGCCGGGGGCGAGATTCTACTCACAGCTGACCACGGAAATGCCGAAAAGATGGTGGATGAAGAGAGTGGTCAACCCCACACCGCCCACACCTCCAACCCAGTACCGCTCTTCTATATCGGTCCGCGCCCTCTGCAGTTTCAGGAGGGGGGGATTCTCGCTGATATCGCCCCCACACTCCTCGATCTCCTCGCTCTGGAGCAGCCGTCGGAGATGATTGGCCACTCCCTCATCCGTCACGACGATGATGCAAACTGACCCCCCCATCCCTCCCTTGCATCAGGAAGGATCTCCCAAAAAATGAGGGTGTCGTGGCTAATCTGCTGCTGCCTACTCTTCACCTTTTCGCTCCACGCTGGCGAACGGGAGGAGAAAGAGCAGGCACTTCACACCCTCAAAGCGGAGATCGCCCAGCTTCAGGCGGAGATGAAGAAGAAGCGGCTGCTATTCAGCCAAGAGGAGCAGGCGCTGGAGGCGATTGAGCATGAGATGGGGCAACTCGCCACCACTATCCAACAGATTAATGGCGAGCTGAAACAGCAGAAGAGGCGTCTCAACGAGCTGGAGCAGGAGCAGCAGCAGCGACAGCGGCAACTTACTCTCGAGCAGCACCACCTTGCCGGGCAGCTGCGCACCGCCTATATCAACGGTCGGCAGGAGTACCTCCACCTGCTGCTCAATCTCAAGGATCCGGCAGCGGTTGGACGGACGCTCACCTACTACCGCTATTTTAACCGGGCACGCAGCCAGGCGATTCAGGATCTCTCGCAAAACCTCCACTGGCTCAACGAGCTTGAGATTGAACTCACCGCAGAGCGTCAGAAAAATCTCGCCCTGCAGCAGCAGCAGAGACGACAGCACACCGCCCTCTCTCGCTCTGGTGAGGAGCGAAAAGAGCTGTTGCAGCAGATCAAGCGGGATCAGAGCCAGATCTCAAAACAGATTACAAGCCATCAAAAGGATGAGAAGGATCTGATTGAACTCCTGGGACGCCTCGACCAGATCGCTTCAGAAAAGAGTCAACGCCTGCGCCGTCAGAGTAAGATCCCCTTTGCCAAGCGCCGGGGCAAGCTTCACTGGCCAGCCAAGGGAAAGCTAATCGCCCGCTACGGTAGTAGTCGTAACCTGGGAAAACTGCGCTGGCAGGGGATCGTGATTGCCGCCCGTGCCGGCAACAATGTCCGGGCCGTTGCCAACGGCCGAATTCTCTATGCCGATTGGCTCCGTGGCTATGGCCTTATGGTGATCATCGATCACGGCTCTGGCTACATGAGCCTCTATGGTCACAACCAGCTCCTCTATAAAGAGGTGGGAGATGAGGTAGAAGAGGGAGAAGTCGTTGCCGCTATCGGCCGCAGTGGCGGCTTTGATCGCGATGCGCTCTACTTTGAACTGCGAAAAGAGGGAAAACCGGTCAACCCCTCCCCCTGGATCCGCAACTGAGTTCCCACAACTTTCAGTCAACCTAACTTGCATGAATGGTGCGGCGTCACCCTCGATTATGAAATGTATTTCACGCTAATGATCATGCCAGATA
>JADFYS010000191.1 GCA_015232955.1 Gammaproteobacteria bacterium | reverse complement strand
CGCGGTGGTGGTGGTCGTAGTGGTGGTGATCAGACCGGGGTTGACGCTACCCGCCCCTGTAGGGAGCATAAAGAGGTTGGGATTCCACAATCCAGGTGACACAGAGGCCGCTGCCGGGGGGAGCGGTGCCGCCATATGCGCCAACCCCGGATGGGTAAAGGGATAGGCAGGAGATGGCCAGAATCCGGCTGCCGACGCACCCGCCATTCCGGGAACCGGTGCAGATCCCGGAACCACACCCCCCGCCCCGCTCCAGGGCAGCGGCATCGCGCCCCCGACCCCCGCAACCGGAGCGGCTGGGGTCACCGGCGCAAAACCATAGCCGTAGGGAGACGGCACCAGTGCATAGACTGGTGGTGCGGCCATCGACGCCCCTTTCATGGCTGAGCCGAGATCATCTACCGTTTTCAACCCGCTCATCTACTCTTAGTACTCTTTCCCCAATTCTGAGTCGCAAGGTGCGAAGGCTAGCAACTGTTGCGTGACAAGTCCAGCAATCCCTAAAATCAACTCTCCACTCTCGGCAGGGTCACCGTAATCGTAGTTCCGCTCTCTTCGCCGGTCTCCATCGTAATTCCTCCGTGTTGGGTCTCGGCAATGAGTTTGGCCGAATAGGTACCAAGACCGGTCCCCGCCGCCTTCCCTGCGGTCGCAAATTTCTCAAAGAAGGTGTCACGAATCTTCTCGGGAACGGTCCCCATGTTGTGGATGGCGACAGTCACCATCTCTGCCTGCTCAAAACGGATGGTAAGCGGCCCGTTACGGGGGGAGGCCTCCACCGCATTTTTGAGAAGATTGGCAAAGAGCGAGTAGCTGAGCAGATTCTCACCAAGGGCGTAACAGCTATCCCCCTGTTGCACCGGCTCCTCCCCCAAAAACATCTTCAGATCGAGCCGTTTGAAGCGGAGTTGCCCCTTAATGTCGATCAAAATCCCTTTTATCAACGCCAGAAGATCCATCGGTTCCGGCTCTAGCGGATAGGTCCCCTGCTCCATCTTCACCATCCCCAAAGAGAGATTGACCATATTAATGGTGCGGTAGCCGAGATCCTTCATCAACATCACCGACTCGCGATGATCTTCACTCAGGGTCTCATCCTGAAGCAACATCTCGGTAAAGCCGATAATGCCATTAATCGGTGACTTGAGATCATGGCGGGTGATGTGCTCAACATCTTCGCGTAGCTTGGCGGTCTCCAGCAGCTGCTGGTTCTGCTGCTTAAGCCGTTTACGCGCCCGAAATAGCTCTAGATGGGTGGCGACACGGGCGCGGACGATGGGGGGTGAGATCGGTTTGGTGATATAGTCCACCCCCCCCAGCTCAAATCCGCGGGTCTCGTCACTCTCTTCACTCTTGGCGGTGACGAAGATCACCGGGATCTCACTGGTCGTGTCATCACTTTTCAGCCGCTGACACACCTCAAAACCGTCCATCTCCGGCATCACCACATCCAGCAGGATGAGATCGATCCCCCGGGTCGCTGCAGCTTCGAGGGCTGCCGCCCCGGTGGTGGCGAAGGTGACATCATATTGATCACTGATGGCAGAGGCCACCGTTTTGATATTGCCCGGAATATCGTCAACAATCAGAATTTTTGCCCGCTCTGTCTCAGAGTTCATCCTTTTTCCTTCACTAATGGTAATTCAAGTTTATCGGCCAACGCCCGGAGCGTGGTGAGCGCCACGGGGTAATCGAGTTGATCTATCGCCTCTTCAAGCGCCTGAAGTTCGGCTTTCACCGCGGCTGCCCCCGAAAAAAACTCCGCTTTCAGGGCAGAGAAGGTCTCATCCGCCGCCATATCTGTCGCCAGCAGCTCTCGTTGCAACTTCTCCAGCTCTGGATGGAGGCGCTCCCGATCCAGCGCTTGGGGAGGCTCTTCACCCGTAACCGCAGGAGAAGAGGCCGACCCCGCCCGATAGCGCGTGATGCCGTCGATAATCTGTTCGAGATTGCGCGCAAAGCTCTCAAGAAGTGAAGGCCACTGTTCGTGTTGCCCCTGTTTTATCGCCAGCTCCAGGGCGTAGGCGGCGTCAAACAGGGTGCGAGCCGAGATATTTCCCGCCATCCCTTTCACTGAATGGGCCAGTCGCGCTGCGGCATCGAGATCCTCCACCTCAAAGAGCTGCCGCCGCAGGTCATCCGCCGCTGCAGCGAAGTCGCGTTGAAAGCCCGCAAGAAGGGAGTTGAGGATCCGCTCCTTCCCCGCCACCCGCTTTAACGCAGCCGCCCGGTCGATTCCCGGCAGGATCTCCGCAGCCGGAGCCGACGCTTCCCCCCCCCCTTGTGGTGATGGGAAGTTGATCCCCCCCGTAGAGCGCACCGGCTCGACACTGATGCGGTGAACCTCACTGCCGAAAAACTCCAGGGAAGAGATCTCTATCCGCTTACTCATACTCTTCTCGGCCATCGCCATCGCCCGCAACCCCTCATCCACCAGTCGCGAGGGGGCCACCTCCCGCGACGGGACGGTACAGCTAACCCCAACACTGACCGTAACATAGTCGGCCAGTTTCGAGTTACGGTTCGGGATACGCAGCGCCTCTACCGTCTCTTGCAGACAGGTGGCTACCCAACTTGACCCCTCTTCCGGGGTCTCGGGGAGAAGACAGGCAAAGATGTCGTGATCATAACGGCAAGCGAGATCAAAGGGGCGCGACAGCAGTGACAGAATGACCTGAGAGATCTTGATCAGACAGTCATCGGCCTCTCTCCGGCCATAGTTGATCTCCATCTGCGGAAAGAGATCGACCTTTACAAAGAGGAGAGAGATCTGGAGCTGGGTTCGCGACCCCTGCTTCCAGTCTCGACTGAGGTGTTTCTCAAATCGGCCCCGATCCGCCAATCCGGTCACCCGATCAATACTGAGCTGTTTTTTCAGCTCATCCCGCACCCGTCGCGCATCGATCAGACGCTGTACCCGCAGACGAACGGTGGCGATATCCACCGGCTTGTTGATATAGTCATCGGCACCAGCCATCAACCCCTCGGCCTCGTCCCTCTTGTCTGTATCTGCGGTCAACAGAATGACCGGGATCTCCGCTGTCTTCTCCTCCGCCTTGATCTGACGACACAACTCCAATCCTCCAATATTGGGCATCTTGACATCGAGGAGGATGAGATCCGGATGGTGTCTGGCGATGAGATCCAGCGTCTTGGTCGAGTCGTTAGAGGTGACCATCGTAAATTCACTCTCGAGTGATCCCTGAAGCATTAACAGCACAAAATCGTCATCATCCACCGCAAGGAGCGTCGGGCGCAGCGGTGTCTCTACCACCTCTGGCTCTACAGGTGAGACGATCAGAGATGGCGGCACCTCACCCGTCACCCGCTCTCCGGCAGGGATCCAGCGCACAACGCAGTGGTAGAGGATCTCCGGTTCGATCGGTTTGGGGACATGATCGACCATTCCGGCATCGAGACAGCGCTGGCGATCACTGACCATGGCGTCGGCGGTCATGGCGATAATCGGGAGATCTTCGCGCTTTAACTCCTGGCGAATCTTGCGCGTCGCCTCAATGCCGTCCATCTCCGGCATCTGCAGATCCATAAAGACCGCCTCAAGACCGTTCCCCTCCCTCGCCACCGCCTCGACCGCCTCTCGCCCGTTGGAGGCGACTTCAACCACCAGACCGACCTCTTGCAGGAGTTCAGTTGCCAGCTCCTGATTGCCCTGGATGTCATCCACCAGCAGCACCTTTGCCCCCCGCACCCGCTGCAACTTCTGTTCGAGTACCGCGGCACTATCGGCATAGGCGGCATCGGCACGCAGCAGCTCGGTCTGCACCTCAAAACGGGCGGTGAACCAGAAGCTGCTCCCTTGCCCCATCTCGCTCTCCACCCCGATCTCCCCCCCCATCAGGGTCGAGAGCTGTTTACAGATGGCAAGCCCGAGGCCGGTACCGCCAAATCGGCGGGTGGTAGAGTTGTCGGCCTGTTGAAACGGGTTAAAGAGCAGTTTCTGCTGATCCGGAGTCAGACCAATGCCGCTATCATTCACCGCAAAGCGGAGGATGGCCGCGGTTTCGCTCTTCTCCACCACATCGATCTCCACCTCGATATGCCCTTTTTCGGTAAATTTGATCGCATTAAAGACCAGATTATTGAGGATCTGCATCAGGCGCAGTGAATCACCAATCAGGTTCTTGGGGGTCTCTTCATCGATGGAGAAACCGAGACCAATCCCCTTCTCCTGCGCCTTAAACTCGACGATATTGACATGATTCTTCAACACCTCATTCAGGCGAAAGGGGTGCTTCTCCAGCTCCAGTTTGTTGGCCTCTATCTTAGAGAAGTCAAGGATATCATTGATGATCTTCAGCAATGCGATGGAGGCAGACTCCACTTTCGAGATGTAGTTCCGCTGCTTCTGATCGAGCATCGTCTTCGAGAGGAGACGACTCATACCGAGAACAATATTCATCGGCGAGCGGATCTCGTGGCTCATATTGGCGAGAAATTCGCTTTTGGCACGGTTCGCCTTCTCTGCCATCTCCAGCGTCGCAGAGAGGGTTTCGTGCATCCGCTTGCGCACCTGGTTGTCATGAAGTGCAGCCACATAGTGGGGCTGACGATCCGTGAGGACCGAAAAGAGGCTCATATCGAGCTTCACTGTCTCACCACTGGCGTGAAGCGCCGAGACGGTCATCCGCTTTTTGACCGGTGGCAGATGCTCTGCCTGCTGCACATGGTGGTTAAACCCCTCCAGATGCCATTCACGATGTTGAAATGGAATCAGGGTCTCCACCAGAGCTTTTCCAATTATCTCCGCTCTCTGGTAACCGAGCAGCTCTTCA
>JADFYS010000190.1 GCA_015232955.1 Gammaproteobacteria bacterium | reverse complement strand
ACTATCACTTTAAATGAGGGAGTAATACGAAAATGACGACCCACCTTAAGCAACATGATGTCATCAAGGTTATAGGCTCTCTCTCCACGGGCAGACCAGAGATCCTGCAACTTGCTAGAGTAGTGTTTATCCGTTAAAAAACAGCAGCCTCCGGCTGGCGTTGCCCAATCTCGAAATCCATACTCTTTTGCGAGCTTAATTTGCGGCTTGCGTGAACGACCGGAAAAATCAAAAAGTCCCGCTCTGGAGATCCAACCCATCCGTTCGGGTAAAGTTGGGGGTAGATTCTTACCACTTAATGGTCGAAGCAGCAGATCATCCGCGCCAGATTCTCCGGAAACAATTGGCATTGTTGCAGCTCTTTGCGACATTGGCCGCTGCCCTACCACTTCACCCGTAATAATGAAATCAAAATTATTTTGTTCAAGCCACTGTTTAGCTTTTGTGACCATAAATACCTTACAATCAAGACAAGGATTCAGGTTAGCTCCATATCCGTGTCGAGGATTTAACAATATATTCTTATATTCCTCAATAATATCAATTATATGAAGCTTTATCCCTAACTGTTCAGCGACCCATAAGGCATTATTTCTTTTCTCTTTGCCCCTGTCATTATTACGAATGGCGTGCGTATGTCCCTCAACACAAAAACCTGTGTAGAAGTTAATGCCTTCAACTTCAATGCCCTGATTCTGAATTGCGCGTACTGCTAGCATCGAATCAAGCCCACCAGAAATTAGGGCTACCGCTCTTTTTAACGCTCTATTTTTCATTGTTCTATTCTATCAGAGGTGACCACAACTGGTTATAATGACCCATAAGAAATTTATGAGAAATACAGATATCTTTTAGACCTCAATAATTAATAATATCTATAAAATTCAATTAGTTAAATCAGGATTAGACAATAATGACAGACGATATCACCACATTTCAAGGCTTAATATTTGCCTTACAGCGTTACTGGGCTGACTGTGGCTGTGTAATAGTCCAGCCACTGGACCTAGAAGTGGGTGCGGGAACCTTTCATCCGGTAACTTTTTTACGCTCTATCGGTCCAGAGCCATGGGCTGCCGCATATGTCCAGCCTTCACGGCGTCCTACAGACGGGAGATATGGTGATAACCCCAACCGTCTTCAACACTACTATCAATTTCAAGTTGTCATAAAGCCCTCTCCTCTCAATATTCAGGATCTCTACATCAATTCTCTCAAACAGCTAGGGTTTGATCCACTCGAACATGATATTCGATTTGTCGAGGATAATTGGGAGTCACCAACACTGGGTGCCTGGGGGCTCGGTTGGGAGGTCTGGTTAAATGGAATGGAGGTGACTCAATTTACCTATTTTCAACAGGTAGGGGGGTTGGACTGTGATCCAGTTACAGGTGAGATTACCTACGGTCTTGAAAGAATCGCAATGTACCTTCAAGGGGTAAGTTCCGTTTTTGACCTAGTCTGGGCCAAAAACACCCCGGCAGGGGAGATCCTCTATCGTGATGTTTTTCTTCTATTTGATGTGGAACAGTCGACTTATAATTTTGAACTGGCTGATATCAAACAGCTGTTCAATTTGTTTGACTATTATGAGAACCAAGCAGTGATCTTAATCGACAACAATCTCCCTTTGCCAGCTTATGAGATGGTTCTTAAGGCTTCTCATACATTTAATCTTCTGGATGCAAGAAAGGCTATCTCTGTCACCGAGAGACAACGGTTTATTTTAAGGGTAAGAACCTTATCGCGTCTAGTAGCCCAAGAGTATTTTGATGTCCGACAGAGACTTGGTTTTCCAATGATACAGAAAATTAATCGCTAACTAATTTTACTGAGATAACCCAATGATTAAAAAAGACTTACTTCTGGAAATTGGTACCGAAGAGCTCCCTCCTAAGGCATTGCTCTCTCTTGCTAACGCATTTGTCTCCTCAATTACAGGGGATTTAGACTCTCTTGGTCTACACTACGCCTCTACGACTACATATGCTACTCCACGCAGAATCGCAATTATCGTCAATCAGCTCGATGCTTTTCAAGCTGATCAAATAGTAGAAAAGAGAGGTCCTGCTGTTACCGCTGCTTTTGATGAGAATAATCAACCGACAAAGGCAACTCTTGGATTTGCTCGCTCCTGCAACGCTGAGGTTGACGAGTTACAGCGGCTTACTACTGCGAAAGGTGAGTGGCTCAGTTTTCGGCAGACTGTTGCCGGAAAAGAGTCTGAAAAATTAATACCGCAGATTTTTAAAGATGCCCTGAACGCACTACCTGTACCTAAAAGAATGCGCTGGGGTTCATTAAAAGATGCATTTGTCAGACCCGTACACTGGATCGTTGCGATTTTCGATCATCAGATTATTCCAATAACCCTCTACTCTACTGAATCTTCAAATGTAACCTACGGGCATCGTTTTCACCACCCGGAAGGGATCACCATCCCTTCTCCCTCTCAGTATGAAACTCTGCTCGAAAAAGAGGGGAAGGTAATTGCCGATTTTTCAAAAAGAAGGGAGATAATCTGCTCCGAAGTTACTCAACTTGCGTCGTCAGTTAATGCCACTGTCACCTATGATGGTTCTCTGCTAGATGAAATTACATCTCTTGTAGAGTGGCCGGTTGCAATACTAGGTAATTTTGATAAACAATACCTCTCTAATCCTCCTGAGTGCAACATCGCTGTGATGAGAGGACATCAAAAATATTTCCATCTAACGGATAGTGATGGAAACCTACTACCTCATTTCGTTACGATTAGCAACATCAGCTCATCATCACCTCAGACAGTACGGATTGGCAACGAGAGAGTCATTCATCCTCGACTTGCTGATGCTGCTTTCTTTTGGCAGCAAGACTGTAAACAGACGCTTCAGTTTCGTCTAGAACTGCTCAAAAATGTTATCTTTCAGCAACAAGTGGGAACTATTTTTGATAAAACAGAGAGAATCACAGCGCTCGCTACTTCTATTGCTTTACATCTTCAGCTTGATGTCGCTGCAGTTGAAGAGGCAGCGCAACTCTGTAAAGCGGATCTCGTTTCGGCTATGGTTGGAGAATTTCCAGAGTTACAAGGGACCATGGGTAGATATTATGCGTTAAATCAAGGTTTATCACTTACTGTTGCGACAGCGATAGAGGAGCATTATCTACCACGATTTTCTGGTGACCATTTACCCACTGATCCTGTTTCGTCTGTAATTGGAATTGCAGACCGCCTCGATACCCTTGTTGCGATTTTTGCTATTGGACAGAAGCCATCAGGAACAAAAGATCCCTTTGCGCTGCGTAGAAGTTCACTCGCACTACTACGACTAATTATAGAGAATAACCTCGATCTTGATCTAAAATTACTGCTTGAATGCGCTGCTAACGCTCTCTCAGAGCAGCTAGATAGTGGAGTAGTTGGCGAAGGACCAATTCCTGTTCTTGCAGATGACGCTCTGATTGACCAGGTTTTTAACTATATTATGGATAGATTAGTCAGCTATTTTCTTGATCAAGGTTACTCAACGCATATTATCCAGGCTGTAGTTAGTGATTGCCCAACTCGTCCCGTTATTATTGCTAAAAAAATTGATGCTGTAGCAAAATTTATTACTCTTGAGGAGGCCGAGCCCTTGGCAGCTGCCAATAAGCGTATTGGCAATATTCTAAAAAAAGCTGAAACAGAGATTCCTGATAGTTATGATCATCAATTATTTCTTAATTCCGCAGAAAATAAATTAGCAGAGGAGCTGGAACAACTTACGAAAGAGATTGATCCTTTAATTATTGATCATCGCTACAGTGATGCCTTAGTGCAATTAGCTAAGTTAAGACCTGTGGTTGATCTTTTCTTTACTGAAGTTATGGTTAATGTCGAAGATAGTGCAGTTCGTAACAACCGCCTAGCTCTATTAAATCAATTACAACTAATTACGAACAAAATCGCAAATTTATCTTATTTATAATCTAATTAATTTATTGGTATTTTATAATGACTTCACAAGATTCATATAGTGCCATGCTTGCACGGGTACAACAGTTTCACGATAAACATCAATTCAAGGATAAGGGAGGTGAAGATCTTCACTATCGGATGACACTAATGGCGGAAGAGTTAGGTGAAATTGCCGCTTGTATTAGTAAAGGAAAATCAAAAGATGAATTAGCCGAAGAGTGCGCTGATCTTTTAATATTACTGATGGGTACTGCAATCGCAGCTGATTTTGATCTAAACCACTCCTTTTGGAAAAAAATGGATAAAATCATGTTAAGGAAATCAAAAATGATTGCAGGTAAAATCCGAGTCTCAGAATTCGACTCATAGACTTTGAATAAATTAATCATACTTGATCGCGATGGTGTTATTAATTACGATTCAGATCGCTATATCCGAACTGTTAATGAGTTTATACCACTACCCGGAAGTCTTGAAGCGATCTCTTTATTAAAAAAAAATGGTTACTTCATCGCAGTAGCAACAAATCAATCAGGGATAGCCAGAGGATATTATACAGACGAAGTTTTGCACTCTATGCACAAAAAATTAGACTCTCTTCTTTCTCCTTTTGCTGCTGCAATCGATCATCTGGAATATTGTCCCCATTTATCTAGTAGCAACTGTCAATGTAGAAAACCATTACCAGGGATGCTGCTTAATATTTCTGACCATTTTCATTTATCACTTCAAGGCGTCCCTGTAATTGGTGATAGCCTAAGGGATATCAAATCTGCTTTAGCCGTTGGAGCTTCTCCTTATTTAGTTACAACCGGTAAAGGGAGACGAACAATTCATAACTGCAGGACAGACTTAACC
>JADFYS010000018.1 GCA_015232955.1 Gammaproteobacteria bacterium | reverse complement strand
CTTGACGATGGCGTCCATGCCATCGACACCCGGCAATCGGGTAGCGGAGATCCCTTCGCAGTCACTAACTTAATAGCCTTGGGAGTCTATCTGGCGTCAAAATATTAACATACTGTTTTAGTTGGAAATAACTAACAGCTACCGCTCCCTGTCGGTTTTTCAGAAACCAAATACTTACTATTAAAATTCATGCATTCAAAACAAGGTTATTTTCTTGACATCGTTTTGATAATGGTTATCATGAAGCCTTCTTTTGATCTAAACCACAATTAATGTAAGGAGATACCCAGCTATGAGCGTGAATTCGCACCTGCTCAAACTTTTCCTAATCGTCACCATCTTGGTGAGTAATGCGGCTATCGCAGCTGAAGAGATAAACCTCTACTCTGCCCGTAAAGAGAAGCTTATTAAGCCTCTTCTCGACCGGTTTACTCAAGAGACCGGGATTAAAGTCAACATGGTCACCGGCAAGGCCGATGCCCTTCTCAAGCGCCTAAAGAGCGAAGGGATGAACTCACCCGCCGACCTCCTCATCACCACCGATGCGGGACGGCTTCACCGCGCCAAAACATCGGGTGTCACCCAAGCCGTCAACTCCAAACAGCTTGAGCAAGCCATACCAGAGAATTTCCGCGACCCGGATGGACACTGGTTTGGACTGACACTGCGCGCCCGTCCCATTATGTATGTCAAAGGTCGCGTCACGCCAAGTCAACTTTCCACTTATGAAGATCTTGCCGACGCAAAATGGAAGGGAAAAATCTGCATTCGCTCTTCGAGCAACATCTACAACCAGTCACTCGTATCGTCACTCATCACAGCGAATGGCTTGAGTGAGACCGAGCGCTGGGCATCGGATCTAGTTAAGAACCTTGCTCGTACGCCTAAAGGGGGAGATCGCGACCAGATCAAAGCCGCCGTAGCCGGAATGTGCGACCTTGCCATCGCCAACACCTACTATCTGGCGGGAATGCTCACCTCAAAAGATGAATCAGAACGAGAAATTGCACAGCAGATGGGGCTTTTCTGGCCTAACCAAGAGAGCCGTGGTGCCCATGTCAATGTGAGCGGCATCGCCTTAACTCACTCAGCAAAAAACAGAGATAACGCGATCAAACTTGCGGAGTTTCTCACCTCTAAAGAGTCACAGAAGTGGTATGCGGAGACCAATGGTGAGTACCCCGTTGTCTCTGGTGTAGAGGCAAGCGCGACCTTAAAGCAGTGGGGCGAGTTTAAATTTGATCCACTTAACCTATCGTTCTTAGGCAAACTAAACCCGGATGCCGTACGGCTAATGGATCGCGCCGGCTGGAAATAGGGAGAGATCGTCATTAGCAGCCTCTCTTGGAAAGGTCTGGCCCGCATCGGTTCTTGGAGCCGTTGGCAGCTTACAATTGTCACCATGGCAACCCTACTGGCTCTGCCGGTATGGGTCGTTATCGGTCATATTTGGATGCCGGCGGGCGATGTCTGGCAGCACCTTGCTGATACCGTCCTTCAAGACTACATCACCAACTCACTGCTACTGATGCTGGGGGTCGCCATCGGCACCCTCATCCTTGGTGTCGGCTCAGCCTGGCTGACAACAATGTGCAACTTTCCAGGTCGCAGCCTTTTTGAGTGGGGGCTGCTACTGCCAATGGCGATGCCCGCCTATATCATCGCCTACACCTACACCGGACTTCTCGACTTTGCTGGTCCGGTTCAATCCCTGCTTAGAGAGTTCGGTGGCTGGGGTTACGGCGACTACTGGTTTCCTGAAGTTAGATCAATTGAAGGAGCCGCGACAATGATGTCGCTCGTGCTCTACCCCTATATCTATCTCCTCTCGCGTGCCGCATTCCTCGGGCAGTCACTCTGCGTACTTGATGTCAGTCGCAGCCTTGGAAACGGCCCATGGCGCACCTTCTTTACCGTTGCCCTACCTTTAGCTCGTCCAGCGATCATCGCCGGACTCTCCCTGGCACTGATGGAGACCCTGGCGGATTACGGCACAGTTCAATATTTCGGAGTCTCTACCTTTACCACCGGAATATTCCGCGCGTGGTTTGGTCTTGACAACGCAGCAGCAGCCGCCCAGTTATCTGCAATGCTACTCCTATTTGTCTTTACCCTGGTAGTTTTAGAGCGTTACTCTCGTCGTAACGCCCAGTACCACCACACCAGCCAGCGTCATCAAGGACTCAAGCGTTACGAACTCAGTGGCTGGTCAGCTAAACTTGCCTTTGGCTTCACCTTTGGCACCCTCTTCCTGGGTTTTATTCTCCCGGCGGGACAGCTACTTTACTGGGCACTGACCACAGCAGAGGAGTCGTTAGATAGCGAATTCCTGCTACTGATTTGGAACAGTCTCGAATTAGCCGCTCTAGCCTCTATACTGGCACTGCTACTCGCGCTGGTCATGGCTTACGGCAAACGACTTCATGAGAGTCCTGTTATCAACTTTGCCGTCCGTCTTGCTGGAATGGGTTATGCTGTCCCGGGAACAGTCATCGCCGTGGGGGTTATCATCCCCTTTGCCGCTTTTGATAATAGTGTTGATGGCTGGATGCGTAACCATTTCGACTACTCTACAGGTCTAATTCTAAGTGGTACAACTATCGCCCTTATCTTCGCCTATCTGGTACGCTTTTTGGCGGTGTCGTTGCAGACTGTTGAAGCGGGGTTGGGGAAGATTCGACCCTCTATGGATGAAGCCGCCCGCTCAATGGGGTATCGCTCTGGCGAAATCGCCAGAGCCGTCCACATTCCAATGCTGCGTGGCAGTATCCTCACCGCACTGCTTCTAGTATTTGTAGATGTCCTCAAAGAGCTACCAGCGACACTGATCCTACGCCCATTTAACTTTAATACCTTAGCTGTACGCGCCTATGAACTCGCATCAGACGAGCGACTCGCCGATGCTTCCATTGCGGCCCTAGCTATCGTCATCACCGGAATCATTCCCGTCATCCTCCTTAGTCGCTCCATTACTCGGTCTCGTCATGAATAACGCCTTACAAATCCACAATGTCTCAATCGCCTATGGCGATAACACCGTTATCAACAATGTCAGTTTTAGTCTAGATCGAGGCGAAATAGGCTCACTCTTAGGCCCCAGCGGTTGCGGTAAAAGCAGTATTCTCCGTGCCATCGCCGGCTTTGAGCCAGTCACTGAAGGCGCAATTCAACTTCAAGGGCGTATTGTCTCCACCCTATTGGACAAGATGGTGCCCCCCGAAGAGCGGCGAGTGGGAATGGTCTTTCAAGACTTTGCTCTCTATCCTCACCTCACTGTTGCCAAAAATATTGCTTTTGGCCTGCGTAAGCTATCCAGCAGCGATCAGCAGCAGCGAGTGACCGAGCTACTTCAGCTTATCGGTTTAAAAGATCACGCTGACGCCTATCCCCACCAACTCTCAGGTGGGCAGCAACAGCGGGTTGCCTTAGCGCGTGCGATGGCCCCTAGACCCGACATTCTTCTGCTTGATGAGCCCTTCTCTGGGCTCGATGTTGAGCTTAGGCAGCAGCTGGCCAAAGAGATACGGATGATATTAAAGCGGGAAGATATCACTGCCATCCTTGTCACCCACGATCAACAAGAGGCATTTGCCATGGCCGATAAGATCGGCGTACTCCACCAAGGGTTGATGCATCAGTGGGGTAGTGGTTATGAGATCTACCATCGACCCAGCAATATTACTGTGGCCGAGTTTATCGGTGAAGGTCGACTCATTAAAGGTAAAGTTATCGATGGTCACCATATCGAAACCGCCTTAGGCTCCATTGCCGGTAATTTTACTGCGGAAGTTGCCGTTGGTCATGAGGTGTCACTACTACTTCGTCCCGACGATATTATCCATAACGATGAATCTGACAATCAATTTGAGGTAATGGATAAGATCTTCCGCGGTGCCGACTACCTCTACACCCTAAAGATCAATGAGGACACCTCACTCCTCTGCATGGTTCAGAGCCACCACAACCACGCCATAGGGGAGTCCATCGGAATATCATTACAAGTGAACGACCTAGTCGCCTTTCCCATCAAGTGAGATAAAATTTATGAATCATCAAGCGGTTGAAGAGTGGCGCCACAGCCACAATTACAGTGTCGACTTCAGTAGCAGTGAGCGCAAAACTCAGTGGGTAGTTCTGCTCACAGCGGTGATGATGGTGATTGAGATATCAGCAGGCTACCTCTTCGGCTCCATGGCGCTACTGGCAGACGGCTGGCACATGGGAACCCATGTTGCCGCACTTGCCATCACCCTCTTCGCCTATAACTACGCCCGAAAACATGCTGAAAACCCCAGATTCAGCTTTGGTACCGGCAAGGTAACCGCGCTAGGGGGTTACACAAGTGCTATCGCCTTAGCAATGGTCGCCCTGTTAATGGGAGTAGAATCACTTAACCGCTTTTTTAACCCCGAGACTATCCACTTCCATGAGGCGATATTTGTCGCTTCCATTGGCCTAATCGTTAATCTGGTTAGTGCGTGGCTACTTCATGGTGGGGGGGATCATCATCACGGTCACGATCATGGACATCACCACCATGAGAAGGAAGGTGATAACCACCACCATCACCACCATGATCACAATCTAAAAGCCGCTTATCTCCATGTAGTCGCCGATGCACTGACATCACTACTAGCGATTGTCGCCCTTATCGCCGGCATGTATTTAGGCTGGGTCTGGATGGATGCCGCAATGGGGATAGTGGGGGCGATACTCATCACAAAGTGGGCTGTAGGCCTCCTAAGACAGACCAGTCAGGTGCTCTTGGATAGCACCCCTACGGCTGAACTATCAAAAAAAATCTGCACCACAATAGAGGCCGATGCTGACAATCAAGTGGTTGACCTCCATATTTGGGAGGTGGGCCCCCAGAAGTATGGCTGCATTATCTCACTAATCACACACATCCCACAAAACCCCACTCACTATAAAGATCTACTTCACCACCTATCCCCCTTGAAACACATCACCATCGAAGTAAATCGCTGCCATGGAGAGGACTGTAAACCTAGTGAAACAAGCTAAGCTTCAAAATTGTGTCGATTGGCTATACTCAAGATGCTTGGAATGTTCAGATTTTTACCTCATAGCTAACTAATTAATATTGCATAAGTTACTGTAAGTCATTGTTCTTCTGTTGAGCGATATTACCCTATTACCTGATGTTTCAATACAGCATCGCAAAATATATAATACGGGGGGTCGCCACCGCTATAAGGTAACCGTTCAGACCCCTCTGCTTTTTTAACCCTCACCCCTACCCTCTCCCGCTGGGAGAGGGAGATCAGGTGATGGGGTCTGAACGGTTACCCCCTGGCCTGTTTTAGCCCTCACCCCGGCCCTCTCCCAATGGGAGAGGGGGATTTAATGAAGGGGGACTAAACGGTTACATAAGCTGAGGCATTATGAACCGTGAATCAAAGAGGATAATTCACCATAGCCGGAAATGGAACAGAAGCGTTTAGCTCTTGTAATCGATACATAAAGTAAAGATTTTTCTCTATTTATCTGCTGCCGCTGTATAGTAACATCTTCACTTTCATGAAAAAGTAAAGGCAAATTCCCTTTGTTAGCTTTGGCAATAAAAAGATAAGAAAACTCCAGCCCCTTGACCCGATGCATTGTGGCTACCCGCACCTCAGAACCACCAATTTTATCAGAAGTCTCTTTTCCTAATGTTATTGTCGATATTCCCCGTTGCTTTAATTCCTGCGTGATATTGGTTACCAGTTTATTGGTTCTGGCTACTACACATATTGAACCACGCTCAGTTGCATCTATAGCAAAAATGGCATCTTTCAAATAGTCCATCTCTTCCGTTGCCGTTTGAAAGCAGTGTGTTTCAGGTTCAGGCCCATTGATCAAAGAGCGATAGCCATGTTGACTATCCTCTCCTCCATCCAGATCATCAATATTCACTCCCTGTAAAACAGACAGCGCATACTTCTTAATCTCTTCAGTGGTACGATAGTTGATCTTCAAACGCCGACCTCGCCCAGTGATTTTTATACCACATTGCCCTAAAATAACTTTTGCACCATAAATGCGCTGGTGTGCATCGCCAACAATAAAAAGATCATTTTTTCCTTCATGCACCATAGCACGCATTAATTTGTAGCCATTTGTACCAAAATCCTGGGCCTCATCCACAATAATATGCCTGAAGTTCAAAGATAGGTGTCTAGAGGTTATTAAGTTCAGGGCATCTCGATAGAGATCTTCCATCTCTTTCTTTCCACTATCTGCCAATAGCGTTCGATAAGCTTCAAAAACAGGCCAAATTTGCTTGCGATGTAAGCGTGTTAGCGCAACCCCTCTACCTAACCGTTTTGCAGAAGTATATTCTTTGAATGAACTAATTGACTGGGGCTGAATCACCTCATCCCACTCTTCGCAATAAAAACTGTCCGGTAGTTCTGGTAACTCACTTCCTTCACTAATCGCTTGCTGCCAAAACGAATTTCTTAACGATTCATCAAATAGAGGCTCAATCTTAAAACCCTGTTTACGCATGAATGTTACTACCATAGCGTCAAGATTAACGACCTCAATTCTCTTCATCTGCTCAGGTGAGCAGATGGCTTGAAGATTTTGACGGATATCTGTTGCCAAATTTTTGGTGAAGGTGGTAAATAGAATCTTTTCAGATGTTGCAGAGAGCTGATCAGCCAGCCATTTTGCACGATGAATTGCCACGACTGTTTTACCGGTTCCTGCACCACCCAAGACCCTAACGGGGCCATTCCAGTGACGCGCCACCAGTTTCCTTTGATCTGGGTGAAGAAAAACTCGCCACTTTTCCAACGGAGCCTCTAGCATTGCATTCAACGCATCGTCATCTGTCATTAACATAAACCGACGCATAGAGTCGGGACGACTCAGCGCTGCTTTGAAATCTTCAGTGTCATACTCTTCACTCTCCTGCAAGGATATGTCGTATACAGAGAGCACATCGTCCAGACTTTCTCCTTCACAAATCATCGACAACGCTTCAAATGCCTCGGCTGGAAGTTTTGCTTGTAACGGTTCAAACTCCGTTACATCATTAACTTTTCGCACCAAGGGAATTAATGGAGCAGGAACTCCAATACGGGTTAAGTGACGATCACGAATAGCGGCAAACAGTCCCTCTGCAGCGTTATCCGGTGAAGCAGGTTGCAGAGACTCCGCCTCTTGCAGGTGTTCCACTGGTAAAATTTGAATGGCGCCGGTTCCCGGATTAATGGTAGGAACTCGCGTTTCTGCCCAGTCATACGCATTATCATGTTTATCGATCCAAAGAAGAAGATAGACATTCCCCTCTTTGGGCTTCATCACGATTGCCCGATAGGATTGATCAACCCGAACTGAGTGAAGCGAGTCGACTCGTGCCTTTTTTATCGACTCATAATCCAATCCTGGTGACATGGGGTTGCTGCGGAACTTTTGTAAAAAAACCTTAGCTTTTTGTTGCTGCGTTTTCGGCAAGTTGTACATGGCGTCAAAAAAATCTTCCGAAATGGCTACCGTTATATTTTGCACCATGGCTACACCTCGTTATAACATTCTAAAAAAATATCGGGACACTGTTCTGACTCTTGCAATTCACTCAGAACCACCGTTTGCCATCCTTGCTGAACAAACTCCCCACTCTCTTCTGCAGACTCTATCACTGCAACGCTACTTTTGCTCCAGGCTACTACTGCCTGAGCTACAATCTCACCAGAGCTATTAAGTAACTCATAGCTAAGCTCTGGTGCTGCTAACCCCCATGATTGCAGTTGTTGTAGTAGCAAGATCTCCTCGTCTACTGCGTCACCAAACAGGTCATGCCACTGCTGATTGCCTGCTGATTTCACCACTTCATTGGAGCTGCTCTGATTTAAAAGGATAACAGCGTGGAGATCATCACTACCGCTATCGACACCTTTGCGGGTAAGTGCGACATGCCCTTGGTTAAACTGCAGCAGATTGGTCAAACGCAAGAATGCATTCCAGTCGGTTTTGTGTTCAATCTTGACAGAATCATCAAACAGCAGGCGTGAACCAATTGCCCCGGGTAGCTGTTGTTGCAGCGCATTCACATCAACCGAAATCCCAAGCGCACCATATTCTCCGAATAACTGACGCCATACTCCATTAGCTTCTATCCAGAGCGAACTGTCCTGACTGCTATAATTCATTTCACGCCAAACGGGTGGTAGCGGCCATAATTCAAGTGGACAAAGTGCAGTTTTTTTAGCCAAATTGGCCCATATCAGGGTGACGGCCTGACTATAACCCTGCCAGCGGGCATCATCACCCTGTTGTAGCAACCGCAGCAACCATTGCATCGACCCCTCCATTGAGTGTGCCAATAGCGGCTCACAACCAAATTGCTGCAAAAACGGTATTGCCTTTCCTTTAAGACCTAACAGCAGATCGGCCTGCCCCTGTTCGCTATGCACCACATCCTCATAGCTTAAAGACCAAACCCAATAATTACCTGAAGCAACCAGCGCGTTTCGCTGTCTGAAATCCTTCTCCACTTGGTTGTGGTGATAACGAAAACCGTCGGTAAACACCGCTATCGCTCTTAGCCCACCATCGCTACGCTGAGGCGTGATCACAAAGTCAGCCCGACAAGAAAGCTCAACCCCATCTGCTTTACCAATTTCAACCTGTGGGCGAATGAAGTAGCGTTTTTCTCCCAGGCGCAGATACCAGCCGGCATAACTCCCCATAAACTCCTTACGCAGAACAAAGGGATCAATCACCCCCCCCCACTTTTGGATCGCCTCAATAAAGCGTGCTTCCAGCTCACTTTCTACTAACCCCGACATAGAGATCAGAGAGAGCCGTTCAATGGCATGCAACTGGTGACGGTATCCCTGCAACTGCTGAAGAAACTCCACAGCGCCACGACGAGAGATTAAACGCATATCACGACTATTGCGATAGGCGTAAAGACACTGATAGCAGCCATCGGCTTCCACATCGCTAACGCACTGACAGCCCGTAAGCAGTGGTAGTGCCACCAGCAGGAGGTCGATTAAGGTCTCCGCAGAGTGGGTTAGCTGTTTGAGATAACCGGTTCCACCTGGCACCGTGTCGTAGATCACCAGATAGTGACGAGCCATTCCAGAGTCGCGATCCGGCTCCTGACTTTGTGTTATCCGCAGGTGGTCAATCCGTCCACCAAAGCGATGACGCAAAGCAAGGTGCAACAGTGCCACAAAGGTGTTCTCAAGCATTTCGCCCGACTCACCGGAAGTGACGGGTAACAGAATCCGTATCGCCTCTGAACTGAACTCGCGATAGAGCCATAACCCCTGCATTAAATTGGAAGGATCATCTGTAGAACGGTTTGTACAGCTGCGTGTGTGCTGCTGTTCCCGCTTCTGTTGCACGGTGCCACAATAACGACACACCCTAAATCCGGAACGGTGCTCTTTCCTGCCAGCGATAGCGACCATCTCACCATGAAGCGAGTGTTCGCCTGCATTAAATTCGCGAAAAGTCGCTCTGGAGAGAAACTCATAACCAAAAGGCCAATCGTTCTGTTGAATCCGATAGGCAGCGGTTACTGCATCTTGCTCAAAGTCGACCAGCATCTGCCTCTGGTAAAACTGGCTGTCTCGATCATCCTTATCATCAGCGATGCGACTTTTTCTGTCGGCAGTTGCCGCATAAACCTGACGCAAGCGCAACATCACCTGTTTTTGACCCTCATCTGACCAGTTCACATCACCGCAACGAGGGCAAGATTTCCACTGCTCGGAAGCAATATCCAGACGCTGTGAAAAGTGACAGGCTGGGCAAAAGCGCCAGACTTCCTCCTCAGAGAGGCGCATATCGATCCGACTTACCTGAACCCGTCGGCCACCGGCATAAAAACTATTCAGGGGCGCAAACTCAGAGAGTGCCGATGCCGCAGGACGCTCGTATTCATAAAACCACTGTTCACTCTCACCACGACTCCCTTCATTCTGCAAACTATTGCTATTATCGCGACTACTACGCCAAATGACCGATCGTAATAACACCCCCTGCTCCGGAAAAGCGTAGTTGGGAATTAACCCCTCATTCGTAAAAAACTGCAGTGGCTCGCGATTATCCAGCTCATATTTCAATCTTTTCAGCGCTTCGTGCTCCTGCTTTAACTCACGGAGCTTCTCCTTTTCTGCCTCAGACAAGAGGGCCTTTTTCTCCATCTCCTTCACCAGACGCTGACAGCGATCCCGCTCCTTGGTAATGGATTCTGTTTCCCGTAGCTGCGCCCGCAAACGCTCTTCAATGCGAAAGGAGATAGAGCCTTCACTCGTACGATTACCCAGAGCAAACAGCTTTAAGCCAGCCTTGGAGCTATCACTCAGTGGACGAAAACGGCTGAAGAGATCATAAAAGCGGTGTAACAGTTGCTCTCCCTCCTGTTCGACATAGTTCAGCCAGACATAAGGAAAACGATTTTGAGAACCCTCAGACTTTTTCACCACCTGCAGCAGGTGGCGCATAAGAGGAGGAATGACCGCACTCTCACCTACCACAGCGACCCAACTATCAAGGGTAAACGCCGTAAACTGCCGTTCCAATACGGCTGCTGCATCGAGAAAAACGCCGGGGGTTTCAACCTTACCGCGTAGCATTAACAGCGGCTGCTGATAAAAATAGAGATCGTGACTGACCCCATTGGCGAGTGTTACTGCCATAGCATTACCATCTCGTCGCCCGGCACGCCCGATTCGTTGCAGATAGTTTGCAGGTGAAGGCGGCACAGAACAGAGCAGTACCGAGGAGAGATCACCAATATCAACCCCCATCTCCAGTGTTGGCGTGGCTGATAACAGATTGCAGTCCCAACTCTGGCGGTTTTCAGCGGGTCGCTTAAAGGAGTTTTCTACCGCTTGTCGTGTATCTCTGTCCAGCAGACCGGTATGCTCTCTGGCAGTAATCCGGTTAATCTCACCCTGAGAGAAGAGTCTTCGAAAGTGGCTATCCGAATGCTGCTTATCTTCCTGCAAATGACCCATGCAGAGATTTCGTAAACAGGGTATACCCAGCCAGATTTGTCGATCACCGGGTCGAATGGTCAGGGTATGATGACAACAGTCACATACCAATCGCACCCCGGGTGACTCTACTTCCAGTGCGCTCTGTTCAATACCCCAAATAGAAACATCGGTTTTCGATGAGCGTTCAAAAAGAATCGACGCCTTCACCAAAGATTTTAGTAACGACAGATAGAGAGCGAACAGGATGGGAGATGATGGCGTAACCTTATCTTTGCCTAACAGGGTTTTGACAAACCACAGCTTGTACCAAGAGTGATCATGGGTTGTCAGCACCTCCAGCGCACCGCAACGACGCTCGGCCAGATAGCGGGGAGGAAAGCGGAGGCCCGGCATATAAAAACGCTCACGCCCTTGCTGGGTTAGCAGATACGATTTCCCCTCTTCGTACAGATATAGATCTGCCCCCTTAAAGGCGATCCCCCCTTGCAAGCGTAAATGGTAAAGAAATCCTGTGATAAACTTTTTAAGATGATCTAACTCAAGATTTTTGAGGTTATGCTCTTCCAGATAGATCTGCTGCAGATGCAGCGCCGCATGGTGAATCTTCTGCGCAGTGATACCAACTGCCAACTCAGCCAATGACTCCAGCGACCGACCTACCCCAACCTGTTGGCTGAACTCCTGAATCAGACTCCAGCGCAAGCGGTCGCTGACCAGCTCCACCAGATCAGAACCTTCCGGTAACTGCCCATCGCTACGCAACAGTGCACCGTAATCGCGTAACCACTGCATATCCACCGGAATAAAATTACCGATAAAATCGGCATCTCCCAATTTTTGCTGCCAAAACAGTGGAAAATCGTCGAGCAACTTATCCATGGGTAATCCACCATCCTGCTGCTGCATATACTGCAACAGGGCGACACGAAACGGATTGCTATGAGATCTCGCCTCCACAAATCCGGCACGATGGGCCGCATCCTGAACCGAATCAGAAAAGACGATGAGCTGGCGATCCCGGTTGAAGGAGGTGACAGAGAGCTCAGAAGCGATTAGAGCGGTAAGCGAGGTCGCCCGCATCCCCACAATCAACAGTGAGTTTTCACTATGACAATAGGGACAGCTCAGCACCGCATAGTTGTCACTCCCCTCACTGCTACGGCTCGTTTCGGAGAGATCTGGCTCCCAGACCGCCAACAGCTGCTCAGTACCACAATGGCTACACTGCCGAGCTCTCAGCGGTGAAAAAGCACCACAACAGCTACAGAGTCTCTTTGCCAAAAGGTTGGCGCTATCGGCCGGATAGATGACCCGTAATTGACGGCTACGGCTAAAAAACGCGGCGTAGATCGCGGAAAGGTTCTTGCCAATCTGGGCATTGTCATCTGCACGGACGGTGATCCAGCCCATCTCCCGACAGTGGCGACAGTGAGCCATCGGCAATGAGACCTGATCACCATACTGACCATCATCCGCGTAGTGAAGCACCGGCTCACTGTTGGCTGCGGGAACGGTGACAACCATCCGGCGTAGCTCACGCAGCCAGATCTGACTGCGCAGATCCAAAAAGGGTCGCAAGGCGAAACCCGCTTCCGGCTTCTCTACGCCGAAAGCGGCTTGCTGCCGGGCAGCACCTATCAGCGTGAACAGGCTTAACAGCAGCCGTTCGGTCAATAGTGAAGATTCAGACCTACGAAACAGATTGCCCGCTATACGCTCATTCAACTGCTGCCAGTCGGGTTGATCCTGATGCAGAAATCGCAGCAGGTTATGAAAGATAAAGTGACCTTTCAGTGACTTTCCCAGCGCCACCTGCCACAGGGGATCACTTTTCGGATCAATACAATCAAACCAGAGTTTGACCTGTGCCTGAAGATAACTATCAAGATCGGGGTAGTTATCCGGGTTGAGCTTTTCACTCTCGACTGGATAATCAAGTTCTTCAATGGTCTCGTCGGCAAGGTAGTCGCCCAAACTTTGACGAAATTCGCCAACCACTGCGTTATCATCAAAAGATTCAGAGAAGATCGCCTCGGCGTAGCCTCGCAGCTCCTTTACCCCCTCGCCACCACCCTCACTCTCGCCCATCGTCGCCGAAGTCCCGACACAGATAAGCTGACCTTCCGGTGTCTCCAGTCGCGCCTTGAGGCGACGAATCAGACAAGCGAGATCGGTACCTTGTGCACCGTCAAAAGTGTGCAACTCATCCACCACCAGAAAACGGAGGGTTTCCGGTTGATTGTGTCGCCAGAGGGGGCCGTCCACCGCCCGAATGAGGAGGAAATCGAGCATTTTATAGTTGGTGAGGAGAATATCGGGGGGTGCATTGCGCAGCTCACTTTTGTCGGTAATGACCCTGGTCGGTTCCATTGCCACCGAAGGGTTACTCTCCTTATCCCCCACAAATAGCCCCGCCGTGACCCTGCCGCGAAGTGACGACGATTGATGAATAATCCTGGCGATTCTAGACGCCTGGTCGGTCGCCAGCGCATTCATCGGATAGATAATGATCGCCTTAATGCCCGGATGCTGACTAGCGCGACAGTGGGCCAATATAGGATAGAGAAAACTCTCGGTCTTGCCCGATCCGGTACCGGTGGCGACCAGCGTTGATAACCGCTTGTCGGCGAGCCGCTCAAACGCCTTGAGCTGATGGAGGTAGGGTACAAAACCGAGATCAATCGGATCAAAATAGTGGCGATCCGCCGCTTGCCCCTTTAAAAATGGCAGATTCAGCGAAAGATACGGCCCCTTGAGGATGGCGTCACTATTGTGTAAAAAGCGTTCCACCATATCCTGAAAAAAGGGGGTAGTGGTATCAAAGGTAAGGTGGAGATACTCCTTAAACGCCTGGTGGATGTGGTGGCTGAGGATGGCGGGGTTCATTGATAAGCTCCGTTCATAACGCGCATAAACCGTATAAAAAACTGTTGCAACCGGTGCAACTGATTGGCCGCTGCCAACGAAAACATGGGAGTGATCCTGGAAACAACCTTCATGACAGCCAGTTCATAGATGAGCGTCACCTATCTCAGCCTCTAGGGTAATGGTTTGCATCGTTACACGCCTCGGTTCTGTTGCGGTTCAAAAAATTCCCACGCGGTTCGATAGTCCCGCTCCCGATTGCAAAGGTCAAAGGGCGCAATATAGCAAATAGTTTTGTCGCGCACACCACCGGGCAGGGTGTCATCCTGCACCGTCTGCTCGATGGTGGTGCCGGACGGTAGGTT
>JADFYS010000189.1 GCA_015232955.1 Gammaproteobacteria bacterium | reverse complement strand
AATCCAATGAGGAGGTTACTAGAAGTTCGGTATCGTCACCCCAAAGGGGATCGACATCGTCTCTGGAGCTAAAGGTATTGTAATCCCTGTACCGATATCCTCGGCGGGGGCCGGTGGATCTTCGACCAGAACAGGATCGGGTTCGGGAGTCGGTTCCGGTTCGGGTGTTGGTTCCGGCTCGGGTGTTGGCTCGGGTTCGGGTGTCGGTTCCGGCTCGGGTGTTGGCTCTGGTTCGGGTGTCGGTTCCGGCTCGGGGGTTGGCTCTGGTTCGGGTGTCGGTTCCGGCTCTAACGCCTCGGTGAGAATATATTCCCCGCCGGAATCTGTAGTCGTGGTGTCTCCACTGGCCTCGTCGGTAATCTCTATCTCAGGTAATGGTTCAACCTCAGGGGCCTCTGTAACCGGCTCCGGTTCACTGCTTTCGCTTTCAGGCAGCGCCTCGGGGGTAGTCTCGTTCTCCCCGGAAGTGTCGACATTGTTGCTGTCGGTTTCTACTTCGGTCTTCGTCTCGGTTTCAGTCTCTGTACTCGCTTCGGCGTCCGTCTCTGCATCGGCACTGTCTGTTGTGGTTGTCTCTTGTCCTGTCGAACCCTCCCCACTCTGCTCGCTTTGCTGATTATCACTGTTTTCCTTGGCAGTGGGTAAGGTGTCGTCGAGTAGTTCGATAAGCTCTACAGTCCCGTCACCACCGGTGTCAAAGTTCTCAGCATCGACAATCTCCTCAACAAGATCGGTAGTGTCCAGCTCTTGAACGGCTAAGGTATCATCCACATTCAGCTGCTCTTCTGAGAGAAGATCGCTCTCCCCACTCAGTGGGTCTTCGTAAAAGGGCTTTTCAAGTAGTGTAGGCTCCGCCACTTCTTCCGTGATGGGCGCTGTTTCGGTAGTAGGTAGCTCTTCTATATCGGTTTCAGGTGAGAGACTACTCTCGAGAGGGAGATCATTGTCTGTTGTAGGTGGCGTGCTTTCCTCGCTGGGTGTAGCCTCCGCCTCTTCGATGGTATCTCCATCCATGGGGAGTTCTTCGCCACCACTCTCTTCGATGCTCTCCCCTTCGAGAACGGCAGGAGACTCTTCCGTTACGCCTTCATCTATTGAGGCGTCACTCCCCCCCTCGACATCGCTTTCGTTTTCAGTAGTCGCGTCATGACCTTCCATGAGGTTGGATTGATCATCCCCGTCTTCATTGAGACTGTCATTATCACCCTCTGTTTCGGGACTGTTATCTGTCTCACTGCCCTCGACATCACGCTCTTCCATGTCGCTTTCATCTTCTGTGGTGGCATCGCTTTCTTCCGCGATAGTGGATTTGTCGCCGTCTCCTTCATTGGCAACCTCCTCTTCATTATCGGTTTCGGTGACACTATCACTTTCGGCCTTCTCTTTTGCATCACGCTCTTCCGTCTCTTCGCTAGTAGACGCCTCTTCTGTGGTGGTCTCCTCATGTACTTCGGCACTCCCCCGATTATCAACACTGCCGCTGGGTCCATTGTTCGGGGTGGGTGTATTGACTTTGGTATTACTGTTGTTGGTGGATGGGGTATTGTTTTCTCTCTCTGCGTTCGAACTCTGATTAGGCTGTTGGCGTTGGTTCTCTTGCCCCTTACTCTCTTGACTGCCCTCTCCTTTAGCCTGGTTCTGACTCTCTCTGTCCTGTTCGTTGTTGGTTTTGACTTGACGCTCTTTGTCGGTACTCTGGCCTTGATCCTTGGGGTCACTTTGGCCTTGGCCTTTTCCCTGACCTTGCGCTGCGTTCTTCTCTTGACCTTTACCCTGACCTTGCTCCTGATTTTGCCCTCTCTGCTTCGCCTTTTGACGAATGATTTGGCGCAGGGTCTGGTTGGGTTCAATCACCTCTGGCGGGGTGGGGGGTGTCCCCGATTGGACAAGGGTGAAGCGATCTCTGCCGATATCGACACTGCCGGGGATGGTGGTATCGGCGTTTCTCACCTCGGTGATACCGTCCTGGCCTCGGACGCCGGTGGTGAGTTCGGTCACATCATGGTAGATGGTGTTGTCGGTGCCCCGGACTCCGGCGACGGCGACGGGGGTTTTGACCCGAAAGTGGCTGGCGTTGCTGAGGCGTTTTCCGACGATGGAGCGGAGCCACCCTTTCTGCATCTCGATGGTGGTCTGACTGCTGTTCAGGCCAAGAGCCGCTTCGGTGAGGACGAGGCGGCTGTCGGGTCCTACGAGGAGCACGCTCTCGTCAATCAGAAGCAGCTTTATCTGGCCGTCGAGGGTCGTTTCGAGGGTGTCGTGGAGGTTGAGGGTCAGCTGCTGCCGTACCGGCTCTCGCTGTTGGCTTTCGCTGCGGATGACATCGGCGCTGCCGACGACTGAGATGACATGTCCTGCTATTTGGGCGTGGAGGATTCCGGGGAGGAGGAGCAGCCAAAGCAGCCCGTTTAGGGGGAGAGGCAGGTTTGGATTTTTCATAGGGACCACTTGAGCAGAATGCTCATAATTTGCCGTTGGTAGGTGTATTGAGTGATGTTGGCGTTGTTATCACTGTGGCTAATGAGGCCCTCGAGGCTCAGCCGTTTGTTGATTTTTCGGCTCGCATTGAGGGTGAGACCGAGGTTGTCCTCTTTACGGTCGAGTTGATTCTGGGGGTACTGCTTTTGGCTCAGTTTGAGACCAAGGCTAATCTTCTGCTGCCCCCAGGCGAACTGGAGCGTTGCGCCGACGCCGCCGCCTTGATAGCTGTACTCGCTGTCATAGGCATCACTGCGCAGGAGATGAAGGCTGGCGTAGCCAATCTGTTTCTCCCCTTTGAAGGTGTGGCGATAGGCGAGGTAGTGGTTGGTGCTGTCGCGTTCATCCTGGGCAACGGCGGGGAGGTAGTCGTTCTGGCTGTAGCTGTATTGGATGAGACTGCTCTGGGTGATAGCGGGTTTGAAGCTGTAGTAGGGGCTAAGGCTCTGGCTTTTGGTGTACTCTCTGCCACCTAACCAGCTTTGGGCAATGTTGTATTCGACCCCAAGGAAGAGTCCCTTTTGGTAGTAGAGGTGGTCAGCGACCAGGCCGATGCGGCGGGTGTCGTAGTCGCTGGCGTGGCTGTGGTGGGTGGTATTGAGTTTGAGGCCGGCACGACTGCGGTGGGGGCCTTGGCGGTAGAGGTGGTAGCGGCCATCGGCACTGAGGGCGAGACGGCTATCCTCTTTGTCGATTTTGCTCGGGTTATCGGCTTCGGTCTCATCGGGCTGGACGGTGACATTGGTGTCGTAGCTGAGGCCGCTGGTGAGGCGCAGGTTCCAACGGCGGTCACGGTCAGCGGCGGCGGCTGATTTGTCGCGGAGGATGTTGACTTGGGGCTGGTAGGGGGAGTCGGGGTAGTCGCTGGCGTAGCGACTGCTCTCTTTGTCGACAGTGTCGTACTCTTTGAGTTCGTGGAGGATACCGAGACGAAGGTAGGCGGCGGCAGGTTTGAGTGGACTTTTGCTTTGAAGGACTGTGTCGAGGTGCTGCAGGGCGGGTTGACGAATCCCCATCTGGCGCTGGCTGATAGCAAGGTAGTAGTGGGCACGGATATGGTTGGGGTCGGTCTCTACCACTTGGGTGAAGGTTACAGCGGCTTGGGGGTAGCGCTGTTCCCGGTAGTCTGCAAAGCCGATTTCGTAGCGGGCACGGTTGGCGACTATGGGATCTTGAAGGGCGATTTCCAGATGCTCTTTGGCTTGAGTGTAGGCACCTTCATGGCTTAGGACCAAGCCAAGATAGTAGTTGATGGCAGGGTCGGTGGGGTGGAGTTGTTGTGCTTGTTGGAAGTAGTCGAGGGCTTGGCTATAGTTGCCGCGCTGGAGCTGGAAGATTCCTTGGGTTTTGCGTACTTCGGCCGTGGTTTCTGAACTGGCACTCTGGGCATGGGGCGTAAAGAGCAGGAGCATTAGCCATAAGAGAGCCGTGCTGGTGCCTGCTGTGCTCGCGTCAGCGGGTTGTCGCGAGCTTATGTGACGGTAGATTAGGGTCTTGTGATGATATGGACTCATGTCCATCTCCAACTGTCAAGGCTCCGTGCCAATTATTTTCAATACTGACTACTATATCAGATAATTTGTCATATGCAATATATTTTTATGGATTTCGCTGTTTAATTGTAATAGTTTTTTACAATTTAATTTTTAAGTTCCTCTTAAATTTCAACAGGCTATGTTTTTATTAATACAGATCGTGAGTTGTTATTAATTTTTTAAATACTTGTCGTATCAGGGGCGCAACACTCTTCTGGGTTCTGTCGCAAACTTTCAGCATTCAGCTGGTAGACCGACGCGAAGACAGCGAGAAGGATGTAGATTTGGGTCAGAAAGTGAACCACTAATTGCACGGTCAACTGACCCGTGGCATTAGATCATCATCATTCGGTGCCATTCAACAGCAATAAGGGATAAGATAGCCACCCGAAACATGTTCTGAATCACACCATGAAGAAATTACAATGACCGCGAACAGCCTACACCCAATACATCGTCGCAAACAAAGTGCGCAAACAAAGTGGGTGTCCTTTTGTTGATTTTGCAATCCAATCGGTTGATGAGATGAGGTCAAGGTCATGATCGATTTTCTCACGCAGACAATCGCTGGCTACAAACCCAGCCTGAGTCTGTTGGCCATCGGACTGACCCTCTTTGGCTTTGTGCCCTACATTCGCGGCATCCTGCGCGGCACGGTGAAGCCCCATGTCTTCTCCTGGGTCATCTGGGGCATCAGCACCGCCGTGGTCTTTTTCGCCCAGGTGGTTGGCCACGGGGGTGTGGGGGCCTGGCCTGTCGGGGTCTCCGCTATCATCACCTTCTTTAT
>JADFYS010000188.1 GCA_015232955.1 Gammaproteobacteria bacterium | reverse complement strand
CGGGTTCGCCGCAGCTCTGGGCGGTACCACCGATTATCGCCCGGGCCGATCTCCGCTTTAGTGATTCGTCACTGCTGTTGGTAGAGGCGGGGGGGGATCGCTACCGCTTCTCTAAGGTTGAGCTACGCCATCAGATGCGCGGAGAGAGACACTACCTCAGTGGCTCGCTGCAGCTGCCGTTGCGGGTGGGCGAGCGGTTTGAGGTGGCAGCGGTGGTGGCGGGCCGTTCTGTCGCTACAGGCGTCGCCAGCGGCTGGAGTGGTTCGTTCTATCTGCGGGGAGAGTCCCTTGAGACCACCCCCTTTACCCCCGTATTAAACTCCCATCTCGCCGCTTACGGTATCGCTTTGGGAGATGGCCAGGTTGGAGGGGAGTTTTGGGGGGAGGTCTACTCCGGGGATCTCACCCGGCTACAGGGCCATTTTAACAGTCGTGGCCTCTCTCTTCGCGGTGAACAGCGCGATCTGCCGCTACCTCCTCTCGCCGGTGATCTCCTCTGGGCGGGGGATATCAATGGCGGGAAGTTACGGCTGCAACAGCTTCGCTCTACGGGGGATGGGGCTGAGGAGATCCTTCTCCCGACGACGCTCGCACTCGACTATGGGGAGGGGCAGTTCGGCCTCGCCCTGGATCGACTCGATCTCGCCCTGCTCAATCGATATCGTTCGCTGCTGGCAGAGCGATCGCCGCAGTGGGCCGGTTATCGTCTCGCAGGGGTTCTGCGTAACTTCTCAACCCGAATCGATGGCGGAGCCTTGATCTCATTAACGACCCGTTTTCAGGCGTTGGCTGTAGATTCAGAGAAGGGGCTGCTCCTTTCGGGGATGAGTGGTCGAGCAGGGTGGAGAGACTCCCGCCTCGAGCTGCAGCTCGATGGAGAGAGTGTGGCGTTGGGGCTTGGTGATTACTATAGCCAACCGCTGCTGCTCAATCGACTGCAGGGGATGCTCTGGGGGCAGTTCAGAACCGGTGTTGATCCCGGCAGTGGTGGTGATTGGCACCTCTGGAGTAACGGTCTTGAGTTGGCCTCTGGGGATCTGGATGCCACCTTGGCCGGTGGTGTTGAGTTTAGAGAGGAGGGTGGACCACAATTTGATCTGGTGGCTGACTTTCAGGCGAAGCGAACAGATCGCCTCTCCACCTTAATCCCGGATCGTTTTTTTGGTCCGGATCTAACCCGGTGGCTACGCAGTGCCCTGCCCGGAAAGGGGCGAGTAGGGGATGGCTGGTTTCAGCTTCAGGGTGCGGCGGATCGCTTTCCCTATCTGCGGCATGAGGGGATTTTCAAAGTCTCTCTCGCCGCGCGAGGCGTAGATCTCCATTACGATCCCCACTGGCCACAGCTCTCCAGGCTTGATGGCGATCTCCTCTTCTCTGGGCGTTCGTTGTGGATTTCAGGGTGGCGGGGTCAGGTGTTGGCGGGAGATATCACCCGTGCACGGGTCCATATTGCCAATTTTGAGCGGCCGGAGTTGAAGGTGGAGGCCACTGTGCAGCTGAGGGGACGGGATCTCGTGACTGCACTCCACGAGACCCCGCTCCGGGACTGGACAGGGGATATTTTTAAAGAGGCAAGCGCAGAGGGAGAGGCAGAGCTTACTCTTAGGTTAGATCTTCCGCTCTATCTGCCGTTGGCGCAGATGGAGCGTCAACTCCAGCTTGAGGGGGCGTTAACCCTCAACCAGATGAGACTCAAACTGCTACCAGAGCTGACATTTGACCAACTTCAGGGAACGCTCTCTTTTTATCGCGATCACCTCAGTGCAGAGGCGGTAACCGCAGAGCTGTTTGGTGGGCCGGTGACCTTAAATATTCAACCCCTCTCCGCAGCGTGGCAGACCCGGATCGAGGCGCAGGGGGTTGCGGAGATGGCAGAGCTCTCACCACTCTCGCCGCAAGGACAGTGGTGGCCGCAGTTGGCGGGTAAAGTGGAGTGGCGGGGGGGGATCGACCTCTATCCAGAGGAGCCGGAGTTTGCGGTGCTTCAACTCCACTCCGATCTTGTCGCACTTCGCTCCTCCTTGCCACATCCTCTGCGCAAAGAGGGGGGGGTGGCTTGGCCATCCGTGCTCGAGTACCGCTTTAACCGCGATGGTGAGGGGGCGTTGGCGTTGACGCTGGGGGAGAAGTTGCAGCTGAAGGCAGCCGATGTGACCGGAGATCGCCTCCCGCCACGCCTCCATCTCCACCTCGGACCGGGAGAGGCAACGCTTCCCCGGGAGGAGGAGGTTGTCGTCAGCGGGACCTTAGGTACCGAACCGCTACAGCCGGTGCTGTGGTATTCGTTACTCAATGATGGCGACAGTCAGGGGTTAGAGTACGCTTCGCCCATTACCATCGATCTGCAGCAGCTACGACTGCAGTTTCCTGCGCAAGAGGGTGATTCCGGAGGGGAACAGCCGTGGCGGCTGCCACGGGTGCGGGTCGATATTCGCCAGTTCGAGGTGAACGAGCGTCGTCTGGGGCGCGCCCGGCTTGAACTGCTGCCCGAGGGGGAGAGGCAGCTACTTCACTCCCTGACCCTGGATAGTGATGCCCTTCTCCTTCAGGGGAGCGGGGTTTGGGCTCCCGGGTCAGGTAGTGAATTGAACCTGACGCTAAAGAGTGACCACTTTGCCCGCCTTCTGGATGATCTGAAGGTGGAACACCTCTTTAGCAAAGGGGTGGGGCAGATGGGGGGGAGAGTGCACTGGAGTGGCAGTCCCCTCGATTTTAGCTGGCAGCGGTTGCGTGGCAGTCTCAATTTTCAGCTGAAAGATAGTGTACTGCAGGGGTTAAACTCCAATACGGGGCGGGTGATCGGGTTCTTTAGTCTGCGCGCCCTGCCGCAACACCTCTTTCTCGACTTTTCATCGCTTAAGGATGAGATCACCTTCAGCGAGATTGGGGGGGATGTTCAGTTCGAGAACGGCAATGCAGTCACCCGAAATATGGTGATGAAATCGATTCCTGCCAATATTCTCCTAACCGGCAGAGTCGGTGTGGTGAAAGAGGATCTCGATATCGTCTACACGGTGGTACCCAACATCTCTGACACGGTACCTGTGGCCGGAGCCTTGGCGATGGGGCCGCAGGTGGGGGCAATTCTCCTTGTCCTGCAGAAGCTGTTTGAGAAGGATATTAACGGCGCGACCATGGTACAGTATCGGGCGCAGGGGGGGTGGGACGCCCCGGTGGTGAGGAAGCTAAAGCGGGAGGAGATGCAGTGAGGATAGCTCTGGGGTTGATGATGATCGTCCTGTTCTCGGGGGTTACGGTCGCCGATACCCCCTTCGCCGAGGTGACCATCAGCCGCAGCGAGTGGCAGCGCCCCCGCTCTGGAGAACACTTTCTTGCGCAACCGGGGTTGCAGCGGTTGATGCAACGCTTGTCGCGAGAGAAGGGGGTGCTGGCGATCCGTCACCCCGGTGGAGATGAAGGGGTGATGTGGGCCGAAGAGCTGCGGGGGTGGCTGGTGGCGCTGGGGTTAAGCTCCGCGCGTATAGTTCTCGTGCCCAGTGGTGGCGATGCTGCTATGATTACCCTTCAACTGAACGCCTCGGCTGATCCTCCGTCGTGAGCAGATATTTGAAATCGGATTATCTTTGAAATCTGATTATCTTTGTTAAATTAGGGAGAGCGAAAGTGGAGAAGATCGCAGCGATTCAGATGGCCTCAGGGCCGAATTTGAGCGCAAACTTGATTGAAGCAGAGCGTCTGGTGTCGATGGCGGCAAAAGCGGGTGCGAAACTGGTGGTCCTTCCCGAGAACTTCTTCATGATGGGGATGAAGGAAGAGGACAAGCTCAAACACCTTGAGCCGGAAGGGGCGAGCGGACCGCTTCAGCTTTTTCTCTCACAACTTGCGGTAAAGCAGAAGATCTGGCTGGTGGGCGGGACCGTTCCGCTGCAGTCGCCACAAGCGGGTAAATGTTATGCATCAAGCCTCCTCTTCGATGACCACGGAGATCTCGTCGCCCGTTATGACAAGATACACCTCTTTGATGTCCACATTAAGGAGAGTGGTGAAGAGTATCAAGAGTCGAAGACCATCGCCCCCGGTGAGCGGTGTGTGGTGGTCGACACCCCATTTGGTCGTCTTGGGTTGGCGGTCTGTTATGACCTCCGTTTCCCCTCTCTCTTTCAGGTGATGGCGGCTGAAGGGGTGGAGATTATCACCCTCCCCTCCGCCTTTACGGCGATTACCGGAAAGGCGCACTGGGATATTCTGGTGCGGGCGCGGGCGATTGAGACCTTCTCTTATGTCGTCGCTTCGGCTCAGGGGGGGTACCATCGCAACGGTCGCGAGACTTACGGCCACTCTATGGTTGTCGATCCGTGGGGGTCGGTATCAGATCTGCTGCCCAGCGGCAGTGGTTTTGTGATTGCCGATCTCGATCGCAAGTGTCAGGCAGAGATTCGTAGCCAGTTTCCCGCGCTCCACCATCGCCGCTTTGATTGCCATCTTCGACCCTAAACCTCTACTCCCTACTCTCGGTAGGTTGGGCTGACGCCAGGAAGCCCAACAGCGGAGCATAATAATCCCACCAACACTTTCCGATTCCCAACGCCAACATCAGAATCCAGACCAAAAAGCAGCTGAAAGAGCCAGTATCGGTGGATGCGCTTCGCTTATCCACCCTGTCATAAGCAAGTCAAACACTACATTATATGCCAGCTCCCATCTTTTTGATGCAGGGTGGTTTGATGCAGGGCGGTTCACCACCACCCCAATCAGATTCACACCAACCTTGAGTCACGGACGGGTAGCCGTAGTCAGCTATATTGAACAGAAAAGAGACCTCCAGCTCTTGATGTAAAATCAAGG
>JADFYS010000187.1 GCA_015232955.1 Gammaproteobacteria bacterium | reverse complement strand
AATGAGTGGTCCGAGCACCCCTTGCCACCACGCCACCGGATCTCCGGTAAAGAGGTAGAAGGCGATGACCACCATCACTGCAGCCAGAGAGGCGTAGACCAGATTGAAGGCTAGGCTGCCACTGGCCGCGAGATGCGCCGCCAGAATTAGCGTCGGAATCCAGAGCGTGATGGTAAACATCGGTCCCATCTCCGGAGAGCCAAAGACCACCATAGTGAAGATCGTCGTGACTAACAGCGTCCCGAACATCACCTCAAAACCGCTGCGAATCCCCCGCTGCATCACCACCAGACCGATGGCACCACTGCTAAGGTAGCTCAGCGGGAAGAAGATAAGTGACAGCAGAGCGGTCACCGAGGTGACGAGCACCGCCTGCGCTCTTCCCCGCATCAGATAGGAAGCGAGCAACTGCATTCTCTTCAGTCAGAACCGCTCTATCGGCTGCACAGCACCCTATTTATGGGCATCACTGTAGGGAATTAGCGCCAAGAAACGGGCACGCTTAACGGCCGTAGCCAACTGACGCTGATACCCCGCTTTGGTTCCGGTGATGCGACTCGGTACAATCTTGCCCGACTCGGTAATGTTGTTTCTAAGGATAGAGAGATCCTTGTAGTCGATACTCTCAATTCCGTCTGCGGTAAAACGGCAAAACTTTCTGCGTCTAAAAAAGCGGGCCATAGCTGTAAAAACTCCTGTTCAGATTCAATGCATTATCTATATTGCGAAGAGGGTAACGGCGCTCTCCTATTCGGAGGCCGAGCCCCTATCATCATCGCTGTCGTCATCCCGGCTGTCGAGAGTATCATCGCGATCAGAACGCTCACTGCGGCGAGGACGATCCTCTTCCACCCGCATCATCGGCGACTGCTCAGTAACCGCCCCCTTCATTTTGAGGATGAGGTTGCGAATCACCGCATCATTGAATCTAAACTTGGTCTCGATCTGCTTCATCACATCGATCGAACACTCAATATTCATCAGAACATAGTGCGCTTTATGCACCTTGTTGATGGAGTAAGCGAGCTGGCGGCGCCCCCAATCTTCAAGGCGATGTATCTTGCCACCCTCCTCTTCAATCATGGTACGGTACCCTTCAATCATCGCCGGGACCTGCTCACTCTGATCGGGATGGACCAGAAATACGATTTCGTAGTGTTGCATTCATACTCCTTACGGTTTTGGCAGCCCCTAATGGTTAAAAAGGGGCAAGGAGCCAGTTGGGTTAAAAAGCCGACGATTATAACGCCTGTTTCCGCAACTGACAATTGATATTCCACCCACTTCTTCGGCTATGGAAAATAACGGCGATATTCTCATTGCCTCATGCGTTCTGGCGCTCAGTGTGGGACAATATTGGGCTGTGACCACAACCTGAGTAGAACCATTGGCTTCCAAAAAAGAAGATAAGCGTATCCGAATCAAAACTGCGGAAGAGATCGCCAAAATGCGTATCGCCGGCCGCCTCGCGGCAGAGGTGCTAGAGATGATCGCCCCCCACATTACGGTCGGTATCACCACCGGTGAACTCGATCGCCTCTGTCACGACTACATGGTCAATACCCAGAAAACCACCCCTGCCACCCTCAACTATCACGGTTTTCCCAGCTCTATCTGCACCTCACTCAACCATGTGGTCTGTCACGGCATCCCCTCCCCCAAAAAGCGATTAAAGAGTGGCGATATCATCAATATCGATATCACAGTGATTAAAGATGGCTTCCACGGCGATACCAGCCAGATGTTTATTGTCGGTAAGCCGTCGATTAAGGCGAGCCGTCTACTGGAGATCTCCCATCGCTGTCTTTTGGCTGGGATCCAAGAGGTCAAGCCGGGGGCCCGTCTGGGAGATATCGGCCACGCCATTCAGACTCTGGCAGAGAGCAACCACTATTCGGTGGTGCGCGAATACTGCGGTCACGGCATCGGTGCCGAATTTCATGAACCGCCACAGGTGCTTCACTACGGCAAACGGGGAGAGGGAGAGGAGCTTCTCCCCGGGATGGCCTTTACCATCGAACCGATGATCAATATCGGTAAACATCATGTCCGACTCCTCGATGACAAGTGGACCGTCGTCACCAAGGATCGCTCTCTCTCCGCCCAGTGGGAACACACCCTCCTCGTCACCGAAGAGGGTTGTGAGGTACTCACCCTGCGTCGGGGCGAGCAGATCGTGTCATGATTACCGAGATCTTCAACCTCGCCGTCAATGAAGCGACCGCCGACGCCCCCTTTCAGATTAGTGCGGTCCGCTCCCGTCTCGCTACCGTTCAGGATGCGTTGGCAGAGGCGTTTGCCAAAGGTGCCGATATTGAGTCTCTGGTGGCGACCCGATCCGCGGTCATTGACCATCTCCTCATCTCTTTATGGCATCAGCTAACCGATCATCAGTGGCAGGAGCACGCCCTGGTTGCGGTGGGAGGCTATGGTCGGGGAGAGCTTCACCCCCACTCTGATATCGATATTCTGATCCTCCTCCGCCAGGAGCCAACCTCCGCACAACAAGAGGTCATTCAACACTTTTTCACCTCGCTTTGGGACCTGAAGCTCGATGTGGGCCACAGCGTTCGCACCTTGGATGAATGTGTCACTCTTGCCGATCAGGAGATCACCGTCGCCACCAACCTGATGGAGTCTCGCCTTCTCTGTGGTAATAGTCCCCTTTTCAACGAGATGAATCGCAGAACCTGCCGAGATCAGATCTGGCCGGGCGAGGCGTTCTTTCAGGCAAAGTGTGAAGAGCAGCGCGACCGCTACACCAAATACAACGATACTGCGTTTAACCTGGAGCCTAATATTAAGGAAGGGCCGGGAGGTCTGCGCGATATCCAGACCATCGGCTGGGTCGCAAAACGCCATTTTGACGCCAAGACACTGGAGGAGCTGGTCCATCACAATTTCCTCACCTCGGATGAGCTGGAAGATCTCCTCACCGGACAGTGTTTTCTATGGCGAGTCCGCTATGCCCTTCATCTGATTAGTGGGCGCAAAGAGGAGCGACTCCTCTTTGATCACCAGCGCAAGATAGCCACCCGCTTTGGCTACAAAGACAGCGCCAGCCACCTTGCGGTTGAACTCTTTATGAAGGAGTACTACCGCACCATCACCCACCTCCAACGGCTAAACGAGATGCTGTTACAGCTCTTTCAGGAGGAGTTTTTCACCAGCAACAACCGTCAGCTCGAGCCGGTGGCGGTCAACAACCGCTTTCAGAATAACAACGACTATCTTGAAGTGGTGCACGACGATATCTTTCGCCGCTACCCCTTTGCCCTGATGGAGATTTTCCTGCTCCTCTCCACCCACCCTGAAATCAAAGGAGTTCGGGCTGGAACCATCCGCCTCATTCGCAGCCATCTTCACCATATCAACCAGAAATTCCGCAGTGATCTGCGCAACACCGCTCTCTTTATCGAACTGTTCAAACAGCCCTACGGCCTGACCCACACCCTGCGTCGAATGAACCGTTATGGAGTCCTTGCCGCCTATATTCCCGAGTTTGCAAAAATTGTCGGACAGATGCAGCACGATCTCTTCCATGTCTACACCGTTGATGAACATACGCTGCGTGTGATTCGCAATATCCGCCGCTTTACCGTCACCAAATATGCCAATGAACACCCTCTCGCCCGCGATATACTCCGTCGTCTGCCCAAACCGGAATTAATCTATATCGCCGCACTATTTCACGACATCGGTAAAGGGCGTGGCGGCAACCACTCCACCATTGGAGCCGCGATTGCTGCCGAGTTTTGCCAACGCCACCACCTAAGTCAGTATGACACCCGCCTTGTCGCCTGGCTGGTGGAGCATCACCTTTTGATGTCGACCACCGCCCAGCGCAAAGATATCAACGACCCGGATGTGATCAATCAGTTTGCTGAAAAGGTAGGGGACGAGACCTATCTGAACTATCTCTTTCTGATAACCATCAATGACATTCAGGCCACCGGCCCCACCATCTGGAACAGCTGGAAGGAGAGTCTGCTCACCTCGCTCTTCTACGCTACAGAACACGCCCTGCGGCGAGGACTGGGCAATAAGGTTACGCAACAGGAGCTCATTAGCAGCACCAAAAGCGAGGTCATAGAAGGACTGCACCTGATGCTGGGAACGGATCAAGAGCAGGTAGAGCAGCTGTGGCAGAACTATAGTGATGACTACTTTCTGCGTTATCCTGCTGCCGCTATCCTCTGGCACACCCCAGCCCTCATCGCCCATGAAAAAGGGAGAGAACAGCCTCTGGTGCTGGTACGGCAAGGAAAACGGGGAGGAACCTCTATCTTTATTCACACCCCGGTACGCAACGGCCTCTTTGCCGATGTCACTGCAATACTGGATCAACTCTGTCTCGACATCGTCGATGCCCGAATCCTAAGTACAGGCGACCGCTGGAGTCTCGACACCTTCATCGTTCTCGAAAGTGACGGCAACCCCATCACCCTCCCCCACCGCACGGCAGAGATCAGATCCCGTATTGAGGAGATGCTCCGCGGAGAGATCACCCCTCCTGCCAGCTTCTGCAGAGCCATCTCGAGGCAGATGAAGTCATTTAACATCAGGACTACCGTCTCTTTTACCCAGGATGAGGAGCACCACCGAACCATCATGGAGGTGGTCACCAGTGATCGCCCCGGACTTCTCTCCCGCATCGGCAGAACCCTTGCCGAGCATGAGATCACGATCACCAGCGCCAAGATTGCAACGCTGGGAGAGCGGGTTGAAGACACCTTTTTTATCACCGACCACCTAGGGGTTGCCCTGAGCGCTACCCCACGCCTCGAAAATCTGCGCAAAACTCTAATTGCGGCCATCCACAAC
>JADFYS010000186.1 GCA_015232955.1 Gammaproteobacteria bacterium | reverse complement strand
TATTCTGTATATGCGGCATAGTATTTAGTTCCAAGGTGAATCCATATACCCAAGATACCACTTAAAAGGCATCAAAGGCACTCTTAATCCACTCCGGTTCAGTGACGGGGGAGAGGGCAACAACATCAAACCTGCAGTTGGGTTGCGGACGCACTCCCAGTAGATAGTGGTTGGCGGTGGTGATAATCCGCCGCTGTTTGGTTGCGGTGACCCACTCTCTGGCGTGGCCAAAGCGGGAGGAGTGGCGAAACTTGACCTCGATAAACACCAGAGTCTCCCCCTCGGCCATAATGAGGTCGATCTCTCCCAGACGGCAGCGGTAGTTGCGTTCAACAAGGGTGAGGCCGTGGTTTTGTAAAAATCGGCACGCCTGCTCTTCTGCCACCTCGCCTTGGGGGTTGGAGGCCATGGTAATCAGAGAGCGGGTGCAGCGCTAGCGGCGGGAAGAGGGCGCGCCTCCCCCTGCTCAAACTGCGCCCAGATCGGTTGGCGCTCAATCTCCTGCCGCAGATTAACACTTAACCTTCCGCTCACCCCCTGCTGCTGCCGGGTGGGGTTGAGCTGGAGTAGCTGCAGGTTGGGGAGAAGATGATAAGCATCAATTCCCATCGCCACCAACCGTTGTAACATCCCCCCGCGATGGCGTTCAGTGAGGGTGATTGGGTAGGGGGCGCGGCTCTCATCCGGGGTGAGAATCCACGGCATATCCCCAAATTTCACCCCATTGAGATCCCGGTTGTGGTCAAGATCTGCAGTGCCACTGTAGAGGTGGGAGGTGGCGATTACCGGGAGCTCAGCCGCGTGGTGAAACTGGAGCTGGGGGCGGATCAGCCGTGCCTGTCGGGGGTAGGCTGAAAAGAAGATAAAATCGATATCCTGGCGTCGTCGTGGGGTGAACTCTATCTTCTCCCTCAAGATCTGGCGTAGACGATCATAGCGCTGCTGGCTCTCATCGAGCTTGAGGAGTGAGGTGATGGTAGGGGAGAAGTCGTTCTCTTCAGGGGCGTAGTAGTTTTCAGTGACCACCTCTCCCCCCAGCGTCTCCCACACCAGACGAAACTGATCGCCAAGACGGTGACCGATGCTATCCTCTGGAAGGAGGAGTGCTGCCCGGAGATAGCCCTGATCCCAGGCGAAGCGGGCACTGTTTCGCGCCTCCTCCTCGGGTGCAAGCGAGTAGGAGAAGATATTGGGCGGTAGCGCTCCCTCTATCTGGTTGAGGATGAGGGTGGGTACCGATTCCGTTTTTAGCGTCGGGATGGTGGCCAATAGGGGTTCGAGCACCTCTTTGTTGAGCGGGCCAATGATGGCGTCGCAGCCGTCGGCGACGGCCTGATGGTAACTCACCTCACCCTGAGCCGGATCGCCAGCGGTATCATAAAATCGTAGTGACCGTTCACCTCTTTCCTGGTCCAGGTAATATCCGCCAAGAATCCCTTCCCGAATCGCCTCTCCAGCCCGTGAGAGGGGACCGCTGAGGGGAAGGAGGATAGCGATCTGTTTCGTCGGCAGGGGGGGTTGTTGACTCAACCCCTGGATCTCCTGGAGGAGGGTGGTCGATATCGGGTGGTCGGGATAGCGCTGCTGCCACTGGGTAAGCTCTCGTTGCAGTAGCTGCGGATCCGCCATATAGTCGCGGTGAACTGTCACCAGTTCGCGCCACTGCCGCAACAGCTCAGCGCTGGCCTCAGTGGAGCGATCACGAGATAGAGGTAGTGGTTGGTGTAGCTGCGCCCGCGGGAGTCGGGTGAGGATATTCCAGATTAGCCGTTCATTCACAAGCAGTTCATCCTCCGCCTTGAGGTAGCGATGGCGCTGAATGTAGTCCGATACCGCCTGCAGCGGCTGCTTCATCTGCATCTCTAGCGCAGCGCGAAGCTGATAGTAACGGGAGATCAGGTAACTATACCCTGGTATCGCCTCCACTCTGGCGGCAGGTTGTCTTAGCTGCATCAGTGCCCGCTCCGGATCGTTGGGGGCGAGCTGTTGCGCTTTTAAAAATTGTTGGAGGAGTCTGCTCTCTGCGGCTGCACCAGATCCAAGTTTGACCTTGTCAAAGATGGTCATTCCCGAGTCGGAGGCGCCGCTCTCGATTAGGGCGTCCGCGAGGAGCAGACGGAGGGGGTCACGACTCCCTTCAGGGGAGAGTCGAATCACCTCCACCAGTGCAGGAATGGCTTCTTTCCATTGGCGGCTGTGGTAGAGTTGCATCGCCTGCTGCAGGGAGAGCGTGGCTGCCGGGGGTTGTGGTCTGGCCTCGGGGGTGGCTTCTTTCGCTTCGGGACGAAGCGGTGCTTCGCTACAGGCGACGGCAAGCAGGGTGAGCAGAGCCAGGAGCGGTGTGGTGAGGTTGAGGATCTTCATGGAGGCAAGTTTACCCGACATTGCCCTCTTTGGGATCCCGTAGCGGAGAATCGATTTACTCCAGAGTGGATGAGAGGGGGGGTGGTGATGGCAAGACGGGCAGTGGTTGCAGCGGAGACGGCGGATGCCGGACTCTATGTGGTGGCGACCCCCTTGGGAAATCTTGGTGATATTAGTGAACGCGCCCTCTCGCTGCTCCGACAGGTGGATCTGATTGCGGCAGAGGATACCCGGCACAGTGGCCGTCTGCTCCACCATTTTGGGATAGTGACCCCGCTCTTCTCACTTCATGAACACAATGAAGAGCAGCAGCTCGCCACCCTTCTGGAGCGGGTGGCGCAGGGGGAGGCGATCGCCCTTATTAGTGATGCCGGTACACCGTTAATCAGTGATCCCGGCTACCGGATTGTGCGCGAGGCGCATCGACGGGGGTTGCGGGTGATACCGATTCCGGGAGCTTCCGCGGTGACCACCGCCCTCTCTGTCGCCGGGATCCCCAGTGACCGTTTTCTCTTTATCGGCTTTCTTCCGGCAAAGGGGAGTGGTCGACGGAGCGAGCTGCAGCAGTTGCAGTATGAGCGTGCGTCGCTTATCTTTTACGAATCGACACACCGTATTGTGGAGTGTGTCACCGATATGGCGGCGATTTTGGGCCCGGAGCGAGAGGTGGCGCTCTGCCGGGAGCTGACCAAGAGCTTTGAGACCATCCTCCTTACGGAGCTGGGTTCACTCTGTGCACGCCTCGAGCGGGAGAGAGAGCAGCGTCTTGGCGAGTTTGTGCTGGTGGTGAGAGGGGCAGCGCCTAGGCGCGAGGTCGAAGCGGAAGAGGCACTGCGCATGGCGACGATTCTGGCGCAGGAGTTGCCGCTGCGTCAGGCAGCACATCTAGCGGCAAAGATTAGCGGTTATAAGAAAAACCGTCTTTATGCTGAATTATTGGAGATGCGTGATGGGGAGTAGGCGTGTGGTGCAAGGCGGATGACGGTAGCCTGGAAGGAGAGCTACCGCATCGGTCAATCAGCGGTTGATCAGCAGCATCAGGAGCTGTTTCAGTCGCTGCAGCGGTTCGAGGAGCTCTCCTCCGCTCAGGAGCTGGAGACGATGTTCGCCTTCCTTCTCCACTATCTCGAGCGCCACTTTGCCGATGAAGAGCGTTTTATGGGGGATATCGATTTTTATGAGTTTGAAGCGCACAGAGAGAGACACTTCGAGTTTCAGCTGCGACTACAGCGGCTGAGCGAGGGGGCGGTTAGCGAAGAGAACTGGCAAGAGGTGGCGCTGCAGCTTCAGCGCGAGGTGACCACCTGGCTGATTGAACATATTCTGGAGTGGGATCTGCGTATTGGGGAGTATTATCGAGAGCTTCATTCCAATGATCGCACCTTTGATCTCCCACAGCAGGCGACCCTTCTTCTCTGTGACAGTGATCGCTCCAGCCGGCGGCGGGTGCGGCAGGTACTGCTCCCCTATCAGTACCGCATCGATGAGGCGATAGATCTTGGACATGCTTTTCGTTCGGCAAGCGAGATTCGCTACGATGTGATCTTTCTCCACTGCCCGCTCTCTCAGGTTGGCGCCCAAGGTGCAGCCCGGGGGATGGCGCACTTCTCCGATTTCAGACGCCGCTTGCGGCAGCTGCGGCCGACAGAGGGCGAGACACCACTCATCTTTCTCTCTTCAGAAGAGGGGGTGGTGGGGTGTGAGCAGGCGCTGAAGTTGGGGGCAGATGACTGTCTGGTGAAGCCCCTCGCGGGGCTGGAGGTAAAGAGCTGCCTCCAGCGCTGGTTGCGGTAAAATGAGAGCCTAAAAATTTGAGAACAATAAGGGGGAAATAAGTGATAGACCAACCGCGTCGAGCGAAGCTGCTGATCATTGATGACGAGCCGGGAAACATCGACATTTTGGTGGAACTGCTGAGCCATCACTACACTGTAACCGCATCGGGAAGTGGCGAAAAAGGGGTAAAAATTGCCCGTCGAGAGCCGCATCCCGACCTTATCCTCCTTGATGTGCAGATGCCGGAAATGGATGGATACGCGGTGTGTGAAGAGCTGAAAAGGGATCCGCTCACCAGTGCGATTCCGGTGGTTTTTCTGACCGGATCGAACTCGCTGCAAGATCAGATTAGAGGGCTGGAGCAGGGGGCGATCGACTACATCACCAAACCGTTTCATATCCGTATTGTAGAGAAGAAGGTCTTTAACTATATTCAGCAGCGGCAGCAGTGTCTGCAGCTGGAGGATCGCTTACAACAGGAGCAGGCCGATCTCGTGAAGACCCAAGAGGTGATTCTCGATCTCTTGGCGTCGATGGCAGAGGTGAGTAACCGCAACAGTCCGGGCCATCTCAAACGGATCGAAGGCTATATGGAGCTGCTGGCGACCGAGTTGCTGAGTGACAGCTACTACCGGGATCAGATGAGTGAGGCTCTGGTGATGCAGTTGGCACGGTCAGCGCCACTCCATGATCTGGGTAAGGTGGCGATCTCCGCCAACCTGCTCAATAAAGAGGGAGGGCTGACCCAAGAGGA
>JADFYS010000185.1 GCA_015232955.1 Gammaproteobacteria bacterium | reverse complement strand
GTAGGGTGGATAAGCGAAGCGCATCCACCTTTGAGGGGGCATGCCCTGCGTGGATGCGCTACCGCTTATCCACCCTGACTACTTCCCGCATTGGGATAAAGGTTGACATGAACCTGATTAGGATGACAGTAAATCGCTCAGTATCAAATACATAGAGTATGAACAACCTCAAAAATCAGAAGCTGTAGCGCAATCCGGCGCTGTAGAGGGTGACATCCTCGTTTACGGTATCGGCGCTGATATCGTAGTTGGTAACGGCGAAACGGGCTGAAACATTGCGCCCGACGCTGTAGTCAAGGCCTAGTCCGAGGAGAAGATCACTGCTGGAGTCATCGCCATGACGCCATCCGGCCAGCCCCGCCTTGGCAAAGAGAAGCAGGTTGCTGCGCAGTGCGGCAAAACCGACCACCTCTCCATGGACAGCACTTAGACCATCTCCCCCAGCAATCTCCCCCAGTGAACTCCACCCCAGCTCGGCTCCTAGAAAATCGTTGATTCTCACCCCGGCATAGAGGTCGAGACCGATATCCGAGTCATCCGCCTGGCGATATCCGGCCTGACCGACACTCCCCCCGAGATAGAGTTGAGGTCCGGCACCTGCGGGGTGAATGATGGTGATGTCGTCTGCAACCCCATTTCCGGCTGCTACTGCCCCCCCTGTTGTTGCCAATAGTAGTGCTGCCACCACCGTTCCCACCGACTTCTGTAAATAGTTCATCATCTCCGCTCCTCTAGATTGGGTTATCAATGTCGACAAAAGTGTGTTGCAACGAGAACTGTTGTGCCAGCTGCTGGCCCAGAGCCTCGACCCCGTAACGCTCGGTGGCGTGGTGTCCCGCGCCAAGGTAGTGGACCCCCTCCTCCCGTGCCATATGGAATACCGGCTCGGAGATCTCCCCCGAGATGAAGGCGTCCGCTCCTGCGGCTATCGCTGCGCCAAACCACTCCTGGGCACCGCCACTACACCACGCGACCTCTCTCACCAGGCGATCCCCACCGTGACAGAGCAGCGCCTCCCGTCCCAGGGTGTCAGAGATGTGGCGATGGAGCGCCTCAACCGTGATCGCCTCGGGCAGGGTTGCGATCATTCCGAGGCCACCATTTCCACCATCACCAAAACGGCGTTTGACCTTAAACCCCCAGAGTTGTGCCAACCGGGCGTTATTGCCGATACTGTTGTGGCCATCAAGCGGCAGGTGGTAGGCGATGAGATTGATGCCGTGACGCAGTAACTTCTCGATCCGTCGTCGCTTCATCCCCACTATCACCGGACTTTCACTCTTCCAGAAGTAGCCGTGGTGGACAAGCAGTGCCTCTGCCCCGCGCTCTACTGCCGCCTCAATCAGCGCCTGCGATGCGGTCACCCCCGAGATTAGGGTGGTCACCTCGCCTACCCCCTCCACCTGCAGACCGTTAGGGGCGTAGTCATGATAGAGATCTACCGCCAGAAATTGATTACAGTAATTGACAATGTCACTGACCGACGCCATCCCCACTCCTCACCATTTGCGTATAATAGCCCCCATTGTAGTCCACTTCGGTTCAGAGATTAATATGTTTCAACGCTATCCCCTTCTCCGCTTCATCACTATCGGACTCGCCCTCGCCTTTGTGGTCCAGCTCCTCTTTCCGGGACTGTTCCAGAGCCGGGAGGTGGTGGAGTTTATCGATGCCGGCAGTCGCGATGCACCTCAGATCATGAGCAGCGGGCCGGTGAGTTATGCCGATGCTGTGGCTGTGGCCGCCCCCGCCGTGGTCAATATCTACACCCGGAAGACGATCATCCAGCAGCCCAATCCGCTATTTAATGACCCGCTGCTCAACCGTTTTTTTGGGAAATATTTCGATCTTCAGCCCAAAAAGCGGGAGGAGAACAGTCTCGGCTCCGGGGTGATCCTCAGCACCAAGGGGTACATTCTCACCAACAACCATGTCATTGATGGCGCCGATGAGATTGAGGTGAGCCTCCATGACGGGCGCAACGCCTCGGCAAAGCTGATGGGAAGCGATCCCGAAGCCGATCTCGCCCTGCTCGCCATCTCTCTCCCCAATCTTCCCACCATCACCCTCGCCGACTCGCTCAGGCTGCGCATCGGTGATGTGGTACTCGCCATCGGCAACCCCTTTGGTGTCGGTCAGACGGTGACCATGGGAATTGTCAGTGCCACCGGCCGAAATGAGCTGGGTATTAACACTTTTGAGAACTTTATTCAGACCGATGCCGCCATCAACCCCGGTAACTCCGGGGGGGCGCTGATCAACGCCCGCGGGGAGCTGGTGGGAATTAACACCGCCATCTTCAGCAAGTCAGGGGGATCTCAGGGGATCGGCTTTGCCATTCCGGTCAATCTCGCCCGCGACAGCATGACCCAACTGGTGGAGAAGGGGTATGTCGCCCGGGGGTGGCTCGGGGTGGAGATTCAGGAGATCACCCCGGAACTGGCAGAGTCGTTTAACCTCACCGTCGGCGGTGGCGTGATTGTTGCGGGAATCCTCAAGGGGGGGCCCGCCGATCGCGGGGGGATTGAGCCGGGTGACATTCTCACCCACTTTGGCGGTATCGCCGTCCACAGCAGCAACGACGCCCTCAACCGCATCAGCCAGACCAAACCCGGCTCCAGGGTGGAATTTATCACCCTGCGTAATGGCAAAAAACGACAGGGGACGGTGGCTATCGGCGAACGCCCCCACAGCCGTTAACCCTGAACCAATGCCCGTAGTTGCGTCATCAGGGTGCTGTTCTCTTCGGGGGTTCCGACCGTGATGCGGAGGCAGTTTGCGAGCAGCCCCCCCACCGGAGAGAGATTTTTGATGAGCGTCCCCGCTCTCTTCAGCCCTTCGGCAACCATATCAGCTTGTCCTGGCGCCATCCTTAGCAGAATAAAGTTGGCCGCAGAGGGGTAGGGAGTCACCCCCGGTAGCTGGTGCAGGGCGGTAGCTAACCACTGCCGCTGCTCACGAATCAGCGCCGTCTGGCGGTCAAACTCCGCTTGATGCTCCAGGGCAAAGAGTGCGCTCTCTTGGGTTAGGGTGTTGATATTGTATGGGAGACGCACCTTATTCACCTCTGCAACCAGCGCTTGCGGCCCGGCGAGCATCCCCAGTCGCAGTCCGGCAAGCCCCATCTTGGAGAGTGTCCGCAGCAAGAGCAGATTGGGAAACTCCCCCAGCCTTTTGACCCAACTCCGACCGGCGAAGGGGTGGTACGCCTCATCCACCACTACCCAGCCCGGGGCTGCGGCAAGGATCGCCTCCATCTCCTCCTCGGCAAAGAGGTTTCCGGTGGGGTTATTGGGATAGGCGAGATAGATAAGCGCCGGCTGGTGATGCGCTATCGCTGCCAACATCGCATCCAGATCCAGCTCAAAACCGGTGGTCAGAGGGACGGCAACATACGCCATCGCCGCAAACTGCGCCGTCATCCGATACATCACAAAACCGGGTTCCGGTGCCAGCACCACCCGTCCCGCCCCGCCAAGGGTGAGTGCCAGGAGCTGAATCAACTCATCCGATCCGTTGCCGAGGATCAACCCCATGGCGGATGGGAGTTCAAGCTGCTGACGAAGAGAGGCGGTTAGCTCCCGCGCCGCCGGATCGGGATAGCGATTGACCCCCACCCCCTGCAACCGTTGCAACCACGCCTGTACCATCGCTTCTGGCCAGGAGTAGGGGTTCTCCATCGCATCCAGTTTGATCGCGTAGCGTTCATCGGGGATGGCGTAGGCCGACATCTGCCCGATCTCGGGACGAACCCAGCGCTGAACCAGCGCCTCTTCTCTCTGTGGTGATTGACTCAACGGTTTAACTCTCCAGTTGTTGTATACCCAAGCTATCTGAAAACAGTGGTTCCGGAAAGCTGATAAGCGCGGCAGGGTTTTGTGGTATAAATGACCCTTCCCTGAACTGCCCGCCTCCTCCAGAACGCTATGAACCCCAACGCCGTCCTTGATATCGCCCTGCCCCTCACCCTGTTTGCGATAATGCTGAGCATGGGCACGACCCTCCGTCTCTCCGACTTCAGGGTGATGGCGCAGCAGCCGCGCCCACTACTGGTGGGTATCTTCGCACAGATGGTACTGCTGCCCCTGCTCACTGTTGGGGTCATCTCTCTCTTCGATCTGCCACCAGAGCTATTCGTCGGCTTTATGATCCTCGCCTTCAGCCCCGGGGGGACCACCTCCAACCTCTTCTCCTATCTTGCCGGAGGGCGGCTCGCACTCTCCATCACCCTCACCGCCATGGTCAGTATCATCACTCCAGTCACCCTTCCGCTGCTGACTGCTCTCGTTCTGGAGTGGCGCCTTGGGGTTGACAGCGACATTTCGCTGCCATTTCTGCCGACTCTCGCCAAACTTTCGCTCGTCACCCTGCTCCCGCTGGCGCTTGGCATGGCGCTTCATCGCCACTACCCCAACCTCTGTCGGCTGCGGCGGAGACTCATCACCCGTCTCCCCCTCTCTGCCCTGTTTCTGGTCATTCTCGCCATCATCATCAACGAACGGGATGCGATGGTATCTCTGCTCCAACTCACCGCCCTCCCCGCTCTGCTCATCGCCTCTCTTGCCCTAATCGGCGGTTACCGTTTTGCCCGCAGCAGCGGATGTTCTACCGTCGATGCCCACACCATCGCCATTGAGACCGGAATTCAGAATGGCGGCACCGCCATCCTCATCACCGGCACCATCCTCCATAACCCCACCATGACCAGCGCTGCGGTGATGTACGGGATCCTGATGCTGCTGCCAACAGCCCTCTATATCCTCTGGGCACAGCAGCGCAACCAACAGCCGCAACAGATGATCTGTGATTAAACCTAAAGTCCGCAGTTGACCGCTACGAATACCCATCAACAGCATAATTATGCAATGAAATCCACAATATTTGCGTTTCACCTTTT
>JADFYS010000184.1 GCA_015232955.1 Gammaproteobacteria bacterium | reverse complement strand
CTCTCTGCACCTCCTCCTCCGTTTTGAGTGCTGCTTTATCCTCAACCCGAATCAGAAGAGGAGGGATCTCACTCTGGGGCTGAATCTTCGGTTGTACTGCCTCTACAGCTTCAGCGGCTGGTGCCGGTTTCTGCTGTGGTGGAGTATCAGCGCTAGCGGGTAGAGGAGATTTGCGTGGTGCCGCTTGGGTCGAAGGTTTTGCAGCACCGACTCGACTTTTAGTCGCTGGAGCTCCCTGAGCCACCCTTTTTTGGATGGGTGTCGTCTTTTTTACCCGACTCCGACGCGTAGTCGTCTTTTTACGACTCACCACGCCCTTGCTCACAGGAGCGGGGGGTGAAGGTTGGGTATCGACGCTAACCTCTTGTCCAATTCGAATCGAGCGCTTTTTGAGAACCCCCTTTTTCTTCACTCCCTTCTTTTTCACTACGCCCGTCTCTTTCACTATTGTCTCTCCACCACTCATTACTGCTGCAGCGTCATATAAATGTTTCGACCATTGCGTTCCACCAGAACCAGAACCCCTGTTGTCAGGCTTGAACTATCGATCAACTGTTGCAGGTTGCTGTTATCGGTCAACGGTACGCCATTAAAGCGCTTGAGCAGATCTCCCTTACGGATCCCCGCCATCTCCGCTACAGAACCGCGATCGACATCACCGATTAAGAAGCCACTCTTCCCCGCAAGTTCAGGGTTTTTGCCTACAAGCTCGGCATTGACCTGCTTTAGCTCCATCCCGTTCCAGATCATCTCATTGGGACCCTGAGGTGGCGCCCCACCTGCCACCGCCTTTGTCGGCTGCTGTGTCTGGCCGGTTAAGGTGAGATAGAGATTACGACGCTGACCCCCGGTATAGACCCCCAGACGCAGAGTATCCCCAACGGTATACGCCCCGACCCGCTGTAGCAGCTCATCCGGCGTCAGCACCCATCGTCCGTTGAGTTTAAAGATGATATCTCCCGCCTGCAGCCCAGAGCGATCGGCGGCACTATCGGGGTAGACCGTACTGACAAAGGCGCCATCATTGACCTGGACATTGATCCGCTCGATGATAATCGGGGTGATCGGTTCAATTACCGCCCCCTCAAAGTAGAGCTGAGTGACCCCCTGAACATTGACCCCCAATCCCGGGGTCAACTGCTGCGGCGTGGTGAAGGCGACCGCAGTGGCCGCTGGGGTGTTGGTCTTAATCATCTGATGACAGATACGGCAATCCATCTTCTCACGACCATCGGTATGCGGCGCAGGGATTCCGGCTACTATCCGCGGCGCTTTGCGGGTGGTGGTCGCCGCAACGGGAGTCGCCATAAAGTCAGGCATCGCAAAGGCTACCGGCTGGTTGCCATCACCAACGATCTGATGACAGACCGAACAGGTCATCCCTGCCCGACCATCCTGACGGTGGTTACCAGGTACCTCGGAATTTGCCTCAATCGGCGGTGGGGCCTTCGGAGCCGCCACATTCTGTGCTGTAGCACCTCTCCACGCGACCGGCTGATTACCTCCGCCGATAATGTCATGACAGGCGGTACAACTCATCTTGTCACGACCGTCACGGAGGTGGTTGCCGGGGGTCGGAGCCGTGGTACTAATTGGTGGTCCCGATTTCGCTGCAACATTCTGGCTGGTTGCGCCACCCCAAGCAACAGGTTGGTTATTGCCGCCTACAATATCGTGACAGGCGGTACAGCTCATCTGATCACGGCCATCACGACGGTGGTTGCCGGGGGTAGGGGCAGAAGCACTAATCGGCGGTCCCGACTTCGCTGCCACATTCTGTGCAGCCGATCCGCCCCACGCCACCGCTTGATTGCCACCACCGGTAATTTTGTGGCAGACCGAACACTCCATCCTGTCCCGACCATCACGATGGTTGGTCGGAATCGGGGCGTCAGCCGCTATTGGCGGTGCCGGAGGGGCCGCCACATTTTGTGCCAGTGCCATCCCGGTTGCAGTGGGGGCAGTGGCACTGCCCCACGCCACTGGCGAGCTAAACGCCGGAGATTGTGCCAACTCAGGAACGGTAGCCCCGACAAACTCTCGCGCCAGCTTTACCGGAATGGCAAAGCCGATCCCGGCAAAGGCGCCCGTAGGGGAGTAGATAGAGGTGTTGACCCCGATCACCTCGCCATGACGATTGATGAGCGCCCCGCCGGAGTTGCCGCGGTTAATGGCGGCATCGGTCTGAATCAACCGTTCATGGGTGACATCGCCAATGACCACCGACTTACGCAGTCCGGAGATGATGCCACGACTCACAGTCTGATCAAGCCCAAAAGGGCTACCGATGGAGATGACCGAATCCCCCACCTGAACATCATCACTGCGCCCGAATTTGGCAACAGGGAGGAGGTTATCGGGATTGATCTTGAGCAGCGCCAGATCCAGCTTGTGATCCGCCTTCACAACTTCGGCAATATACTGCCTTGGACCCTGAACCCCAAAGAGGGTGATGGTGATATTGGTTGCGTTCTGAATCACATGGTTATTGGTGAGGATATAGCCGTTACGACTGACGATAATCCCGGAGCCGATACTCTCGACGCTTCGCCCGGTACTGGGGTTGGCGTAGCGTGGACCGCTGTCGGCAGCCACTGGATCCTGTAAAGAGGCGATGGTCCGGCTCGAACTAATATTCACCACACTGTTTTTGATGCCATTATAGATTGTGGCAAAATTCTTCTCTTTACGCCCATCACCGGTGGAGAGGTTGGGTGCGGGTGTGGTGGCGATCTGCGGCGGTAGCTGAAGTTGTGCTGCTACCGGCGTCTGAAAAGGCATCATCCCGAGATTGGCTGCAGCTGTCGGTGAGGTAACGCCAGAGTTGAGGGCAACATTGTTACCCAGAGCACCCTGAACCTGATGGCAGCCACTACAGACCATACGGTTGCGTCCATCTGCATGGGAGGGGGGAGGAATCGCTGTATTGGGGATCACCGGCGGCATCCCGGGCTGGGCGACATTGACCCCTAATCCCGGGTTGAGTCTACCCGAAGGGGCCATAAACTGATCGGCTACTGGGAGCTGGGCCAGAGTACCGGCATCATGAGCAGCGTGTTGCGACGGCACATAGTGGTACTCATAGATATAGGTACCGCTGAGGATGAGGATAGCTGCCACCCCCATGGCGTAGATATACTTACGAATATCCTTGCCGCAGGCGTTGGGGTTGGTGGTGAATGAGTCCATGCTGAAATTCAACATTAGCGGCTGTTATCCTCGGTTAAGAGAGGCTCGGCATCATCACTCATGGGGGGAGGTGCCTCCAGCGTCTGGAGCAGATCCTTATCCGCTGGCTGCCGACGACGGTTACGCTTGACCCCGGCCATCATTGCCACCAGACCAAAAGCGATCAGAAGGAGCGGTGCCAGACCGCGCAGTACCTCCATCACCGAATACCACCAGACAGAGAGGCCCCAGAGACCGAGAGCGATAGAGGATAGGCCTATTAAAATGTAAGTCATGAATCAACCGATAACCGAGAAGTTATGATGCAAAGATATACCCAAGATACCTGGAAACGCTGGTTCCAGAAAGCCGATAAGCGCGACTCTTCTGCGTTATGAAGCCTTTGAATAGAATGACTATTCATGCGGTATCATGCCTTGAATAGTCACACTTCTCGACTCCCTGAAATCCACTGTTTCCAAGTATCTTGGGTATAAGCGAAGTGCAAAACCGACCACCACCTCTCTACCCTTTCACCAGAAGTTCTTCATCCGCTTCAGGCGGTTCAGGCTCATGCACCACTTTGAGGAGATAGAGAGAGTAGAACATGATAAGCAGATTCCCGATCCCTGTAAAGATAAAGGGTCCATATGGGCCGATAAGATCGAAGAGAATCCCCCCAACCTGGACAAAGAATATCATCCCAATCCCACCAATGGTGTTAAATGCACCCAGAATAATTCCACGCAGAGGCGGGGGTGAGAGGTCGATCGTCAGAATCTGCGGCGCCAACAGTGTTCCCGCCTGACCCACGGCAATGAGAACTGCGGGGATATAGATCCCCCAGTCATACGGATTGATCACAAACCACATTGAGCTAAAGCCCATACCAGAGAGCGCCAGACCTAGCGTGAGGGCGGCGATGCGTCCGTGGCGTTGGATAAACCAGCCCCACGCAGGGATGGTGATCAGGATCACCGCCCCAATCAGACCGATCAACGAACCGCCCCGTGCGACCGCCTCTTCCTGACTCATACCGACGATATCGGCAAAATAGATCATCCAGAGCATCAGAAAAAGGCCAATTAAGACCATATCATTGCGAGAACTGAAGGCGGAGAGAAAGGTGAGACGCATCCTGCGATCGTCACGAATGAGACGCCACACCTCGCGCCACGGAACCTTCTCGTCGACAAAGCGTTCACCGACATCCACCAGAGAGCGTCGGGCAAACCACGCCCCGGCAAAAGCGACAATAGAGATCAGATACATCACCGGCATAATGCCGAGATACTGGGGGAGTTGCATCAAAATAGCGTAGACCAGTGTCGCGCCAAAGGCCATCATAAAGGCGGTATTGGCCATTAATGACGCCCGATCCCGTTGAGAAGAGAAGTCCCCTGTCAGCGCCGCCAGTTGCGGCCAGACAGCAGCCGTTCCCAGTGACATAAAGATGCGCATCAGATAGAAGATGGCAAGACCGCTAATACCGAGCCAGAGGCCGATGGCGTGGCTGAACGGGATCAACAGTGCTGCAATCCCTGCAACAATAAAGCCGAAGACAATCACCCTCACCCGACCGTGACGATCAGAGAGGTAACCGAGATAGCCCACCACCAGTAGATCCAGTATCTCGGTCACCACCTGAACATTAGAGTTTACCTTTCCGGCATCCTGAAGCGAGATCCCGAGCATCACCCGCAGATAGACCGGCTGCATCGCCAGAATGAGGGTCA
>JADFYS010000183.1 GCA_015232955.1 Gammaproteobacteria bacterium | reverse complement strand
CGCACGACTGCAAGGATGCAGGAGGTAGTGCGAAGCAGGAGCCAGAGCCGAGAAGAGTCGCGCTTATCGGCTTTCTGAAACCAGCGTTTCAAGGGTACTTGGGTATAGATCACCGCTCCCCAAACGACTCCGACAAAGTCTTCCGCAGCGGCTTGAGTAGATAATCCATCACGGTGCGATCACCGGTGCGGATATCGACCTGAGCAGTCATTCCGGGCAGGATCTCCAGCGTCCGGCCGGTGACGGTAGTTACCGGGGTACTGCCGATCTTCAGATGCGCACGGTAGTAGATCTCCTCTCCGCGGCCACTCTCCTCTTTGAGGGTGTCGGCACTGACATAGATCACCTCGCCGGTCACACTGCCGTAGATAGTGTAGTCAAAGGGATCGAAACGGAGGGTGGCGGTGAGGCCAGGACGGACTCGGGCGATGTCAGCGGGGCGCACCTTCGCCTCTAGCAGCAGCTCATCATCGACAGGGATGATCTGCATCAGCTCCTCTCCTGCGCGGAGAACACCGCCAACTGTGGTGATGCGGATGTTTTTGACGATTCCCGGCAGCTGGGCGGTAAAGGTGCTGTCTTTTAGCTGCTGCTGTCGCTGGTTGAAGATCTGCTCATTTTGGGCGATCTCATCCTCTACCCGTGTCAGTTCGATCCGCGCCTCTTCAAGAAACTGGTTCTTACGGTTGACCATGCGCGCCTCGGCCTCATTAATCGCCCGTTTGGCACGGATAATCTCCGCCTGATTGGCATCACCCGACTGGCTGAGGGTGGTGATGAGTTCCGCCTCCTCCCGCGCCAGCTGCCACGCCACCTGCAGGGTGCGCAGCTCTTCGGCAAGGCCGGTGCGGCGCTGGCTAAAGAGCGCCTGTTCCACCTCTGCCAGTTCGGGGTAGGCATCTACCGCCTCAGGGAAGCGAAGGGTTCTGGCTCCGGTCACCTCGGCGCGGAGGCGGCTCGCCTTCGCCTTCATTGCCGCGAGCCGCGCCGCCACCTCCTGCACCGCAGCACCGATGCGGGTGGTCTCCAGTTGAGCGAGAACATCTCCTGGTTGGACCCGGTCCCCCTCCCGCACTTTGAGTGTGGCGAGGACGCCCCCGTCTACCGACTGAATCACTTGCACCCGGCTGCTGGCGATCCCCTCACCAGAAGCGCGGGCCACCTCATCGATTCGGTACTCGGATGCCCAGTAGGCGAAGGCTGCCAGCCCGAGAAGTAGCGCCCAGAGCACCAGACCGTAGTGGCGTCGGTGGTAGCTCTGAAGGCGGGTAACGCGTGGGTCTTCCATGGGTGGTTCTCCGTGACGAGACGATCAGATGGGTGAAACTGCGCCACCAGCCTGTCCTGCAGGCGGGGCGTAATGGGCGGCAGGGGCGAGACGGTTCCCCCCCTGTTGTCGACGGACATTGGCCATGAGCTGCGGCATTACCGCTTCGGGCGGACCATCTTTGACGATACGCCCCTGTTGCATCACGATGACCCGAGTCGCCAGATGCGCCGCCAGTGCTGGACGGTGGGTAGAGATGAGGAGAATATCCTCTGCTCTTAGCTGCTGCTCTATCGCTTGTAGCACCTGAGTCTCGCTATCGCCATCGAGAGAGGAGGTCGGCTCATCGAGGAGCCAGATATTGGGCTGTGCAAGAAAGACCCGACCAAGAGCCACCAGCTGTCGCTGGCCGCCGGAGAGTCCCTCTCCCCCTTCACTAATCTCTAAATCCATCCCTTGGGGGTTGTCGGCCGCGATGGTGTCGATACCGAGGATTTTCGCCACTTCAATCAGACGGGAGTCACTCACTGCCCCGGAGAGGGCGAGATTACTGCGCAGGGTTCCTTTAAAGAGATGGACGCTCTGAGGGAGATAGCTAAGTCGGTTGGCGATGATCTGGGGATCGATCTCCCACAGGTCGGCATCGCCGAAACGAACTCGCCCCTCTGCCGGTTTAAACAGCCCTGCGAGCACTTTGAGTAGAGTCGACTTGCCGCAGCCCACCGGGCCGAGGAGGAGTACCCGCTCTCCGGCATGGAGGGTCAGTTCGGGGATATCGAGCTGAGTTATCGGGCTGTTGGGGTAGCTGAAGTGGACCTGGTCGAGGCGGAGCTGCTCTGGGGGGCGCTCTGGTAGAAGAAGATTCTGCGTGGTCTTGCGCTCCGGCTCGATGATAAGCAGGCTATTGACCATCTGCAGCGACTGGGCGACATTCTGCCACTGCGCCAGGTACTGCACCCCTTGCGCCACCGGGGCGATAATCCGTCCGCCGAGGATGCTGCAGGCGATTAATCCTCCCATGGTGAGGTTACCCGCCTCGATTTGACCGACACCGACGACGATAGCACTGATGTAGGCAGTGGTGGCGAGACTGCCAGTGGTGACGGTGGAGAGGTTGCTAATCGCCTTTTGACGGACGGTGTAGCCGGCGATGGTGGCGGTGATCTGTTGCCACTGTTCGCTAAAGCGCCAGGTGGCGTTGTTGGCGCGAATCGATTCGGCGCCGCGAATGGAGTCCACTAACAGGCCCTGGCGTTCGTTGATCCGCATCAGTTGCTGTTTGAGCAGGCGGCGCAAGCGAAACTGGGTAATGGCGCCAAGGAGCAGGGCAACGGGGAAGAGGAGGATGTAGACCAGACTCACCACCCCGCCAATGGTCGCAATGGCGGCGATAAAGAGGAGAGCGAAGGGCATATCTATCAGCGCAAAGACCACCCCGGAGGAGAAGAACTGGCGTACCGAGTCGAGTCCTCCCACCTGCGCGGCGAGGGTTCCGAGACTTCGCGGGTACTGGTCGAGCTGCAGGTGCATCACATGGTCGTAGACCTGCTGGCTAATCTTTTTATCTACCGCGCTGGAGGCGCTGTCGAGGATGCGGGCACGGAGGGTCTTCAGGCTCCAGTCGAGGGTGATTACAATTCCCATGCCGATCACCAGGGTGGTGAGGGTAGCGTAGGCGAGGGTCGGTACCACGCGGTCGTAGACCTGCATCGCGAAAAGAGAGGTAAAAATGGCGAGGGTATTGACCAGGAGCGTGGCAATCAGGACGCTGGTGACCCAGCCCCGCTCTTCCATCAAGGCGCGCCAGACCAGTTTTGCTGCGGGATTTCCCGCTTGGGCGAGGCTCTCTTCCCGCTCTTGTTGCGGAGCGCGGAGCCAGAGGACAACAGCATCCTCGAGGTCGCTGTCGGCGACGGTCTGACGCTCCCCATCACTGGAGGTCAGCTGGGGGGTATCTCGCTCATGGCGATCCACGCGGTACCACTGCCCCTGATGGAGGAGCAGTGCCGGTAGCTTGCGCTGGTCGAATCGACGCCAGCGCAGTTGCGCGGTCTGTACCCCTTTGACCTGAGCCGCCACCAGGATCTGTTGCAGCTGCTGTACCGGTGGGAGTTCAGAGTCACTTTTGGCAACCAGCGCACACGCCTGATGGAGTTTCCCCTTTTTGACCTTTAGCTGGAGTTGACCCAGGAGTGGGTGAAGGAGTTCAGCGGGAATGGGAGGCGGGTTTGGAGCGTCCTGTTCTACACTCACGATGGGGTTTGATATTGTCATCCGTTTTGACTCGGTAAAATTCGGTGGGGAAGGCGTATGCTGGGGTGGTCTGGAGGGAAAATACTAATTTACAACTGACGCCAGCAACGGTTCCGCTAACATCATCAACTGTAGTTGCAGCGACGCAGCACTAGGTTCACGGTGCTATTATCACCCTTTTCGCTCAACTTTTGTAGGGTTAGCATCGCCTGATAACTGGTTAGCACTATCGACGACCAGACCACTATACCCAAGAGAGTTGGAAACTGTGGATTTAAGGGAGTCGAAAAGAGAGAATTAGGTAGAGTAGAGAGCAGGTTCACACCTGCCCTCCCTCATCAAACCGTGCATACGGTTCTCCCGTACACGGCTTTCCGATAACCTTCACTGAGAGGCATTATGCTTCCAGATGGCGTGAGTTGGAATTGGAAAAAGTCCATACTGACTATAGAGAACATCTCGGTTAAAGCGCATCAGTGCTGTTTTTCGGCACCTTACTTTGTATCGCCGTTTCAGCTGGATACGCACCCGCTCTTCGATGAACCATTTTACGTCTTCCAGTGCCTTACTACTGTTTCGGAAATGGAAGTAGTTTGACCACCCCCGTAAGCTCTGGTTTAACGTTCCCATCAAGTGGGTATTCCGGCGATGGTGAACACTCGTACCGACGATCGTGAACACTCTGCACACTGAAGTTTTGCTGGAGTCACCTTTTTAAATTAGGTGTTCACGATCAGTCAAGTTTTTTCTGTTTTTTTCTCATAGAATCTCCTTTCAGTGGTAGTCGGTGGGCGTTGTGTAAAAGGCGGTCAAGAATGGCATCAGCCAGGGTCGCTTCACCGATGTATTCATGCCAGTGGTCGATAGGCAGTTGACTGGTGTTACCGATGGAGTAAAAGCGCGACTATTTGCCGCAGCGCCAATTCCGAGCCATCCTGACAGCGCTGCGTGTTCTGAAATGGCGGATAGGTTTTTTAAGGCATAAGAGGGTCTATCATCCGATAAAAAAAGGGGTAGCGGTTTCCCGACTACCCCCCAAACTCATCGTCTTGATGAGCCCTCATCAGGCTATCCCTTGAGCGGTTGCTCCTCAGCCTATCCGCTCTCCGTTTCACCCAATTCTGTTTACGCCTTGAGCTGCGCTTTTAGTCCTCTTCTGTAGTGGATGGGAGACTCTGTTGGTTGCCCTTTTTCTTGGCCTCATTACGCTCTCTCGCCTCTTTAGCGCGGTAGGATTTCCCTTCAATCTGAAGCAACTCCGCGTGATGAATCAGACGGTCTACCATCGAGACGACGCAGCTGGCGCTGGGAAAGATGCTGTTCCACTCTGTAAACGGACGGTTGGTGGTGACTATGATGGAGCGTTTCTCGTAACGTTGCGTGACCACTTCAAAAAGTAGATC